>NZ_JBQSXG010000064.1:0-18164 GCF_052378005.1 Psychrobacter sp. AOP31-B2-9 | reverse complement strand
CGATAATCACTTCAAAGTGTTTGATATGGTGTTCTTTTACATCAATTATGGCTACGTCTGATGCCAGCATACTTTTTAGAACACCACCAATCTTTGATATACTGAACGATTTTCGATAGAGCGTCGCCTAGAGTATTTCATCAATTTATCTCATGTTAATGCTCATAATCTAATTGGTGACACACCCTAGAGTAGACAGCATAAAGATCGGGTTGTGATTTGGCAAATGTAATTAAGAACAAGCTATTAAGTACATAAACGGGCAAATCAGTCATACTAAAATACCGTTCAAACAGCAGAAGTGATAAAAGGCTAATTCGATGATGTTATATGTGTGGTTTGTGATTGCAGGAGCATTCGCTGGCGTCAGTGCTGGCTTGTTTGGCGTTGGCGGTGGCATGATTATCGTACCGGCACTGGTGTGGATTTTTACTGCCTATGGATTTTCACCAGAGGTTATTACCCATCTGGCGATTGGTACCTCACTGGCAACAATCGTTGTGACCTCGATTAGCTCACTCACAGCTCATAATAAGCGTGGCGGTGTCCGCTGGGAAGTGTGGCGAAAGATGGCATTGGGCTTGGTCATCGGTAGTTTGGTCGGCGCTGGTATCGCGGATATGATCGATGGCAAATTATTACAAGCCATTATCGGGGTTGGCGCGCTATTGGTCGCGTTAAAAATGCTGTTTTTTTCTAATAAAGAACAGTTGGGCAAGCCGCTGCCACCTGCTGGTATTCAGTTTGGTGCTGGTACGGGCATTGGTATGGCGTCTTCTATCTTCGGTATTGGTGGTGGTAGTTTGACTGTGCCGTTTTTGAATTGGGCTGGACTACCGATGAAGCAGTCAGTCGGTACGTCTGCGGCATGTGGTCTACCAATTGCATTGGCTGGCGCGGCAGGGTTTGCATGGTTCGGTCAAGACGTGGTCAATCTGCCTGAGGGCACGATAGGGTTTGTCCATATCACGGGATTTTTATGTATTTCAGTGGCTAGCTTTGCGATGGCAAAAGTCGGTGCCAAGCTCGCTCATGTATTGCCTGCCGCTATGCTTAAGCGAGCGTTTGGCGTGTTGTTAGTCTTTGCTGGTGGGCAGTTGTTATTGAGCGGGATTGGGATTATTTAACAGAATCACTGATCATACTGTTAAGTTGATGCAGTTTTTATATAAAGGAGCACAAGTGATAATCATAAGACATCAGGTTTTGAAGCTACTCATAGCCGCTACTGTTATACAAGGACTAACACTACAGCATGCGATTGCAGAAGAATGTACCAAGCCGCCAGTCGATGAAGGTATTTGGGCAAACTGCGTAGAATCAGGCGTCGCTATTGCACAAAAACAAGGCAAATATGGTTTAGTTGATAGTAGAGGAAATGTTGTTTCTGATTATCAGTACGACCATATCAGTAAGTTTTTCGATGGACTCGCTATTGCTACCAAAGAGGGTAAATGGGGATATGTTGATAGATCAGGAAAGCGCATTATTCCTCTTGAGTACGATAACGCTTGGGCGTTTAAGGAAGGTCTTGCTAGAGTTTTTAAGAATGGAAAAATGGGAGTGATTAACAAGTCTAATGAGTTAGTTGTACCTATAATCTATGAGGTGATAGCACCCTTTCATGACAATTTAGCGCTAGTTATTAAAAACAATAAAGTTGGATACATTGATCAGCATAATAAAGTACTTACTACCTTGGATTTTGAAAACGGTCGTAGCTTCGATAATGGTTTTGCATTTGTCCAGCAGTCGGGTAAATGGGGTGCTATAGATACTCAGGGAAGATTGGTTGTTCCTTATATTTATGATGAAATTGAACCGTTGTCTTCAGAAGAAACGAGCGTTTATAAGATAGAAAAAGATCGTATGTATGGATTAATGGATAAACAAACAAAGGTGATACTGCCTGCTAAATATAAGCCATTTTACCTTAGTTATGATGATGACTTGGAAAAGATTTCAAACGATGAGGGTGAGGGTGCCATAAATAGCCAAGGTATTGTAGTTGAACCTATCTATGATGATGTCTATATTCGAGGCAATATAATTATTGCAGAGTTAGCTGACAAGCATGGCATATTTGACAATAAGGGAGAGTTGATTGTTCCTTTTGAGTACGATGGTTACCGCTCTTTAGAAGGAAGTTTAGGATATTTGAAGCAAGGCGATAAAGTTGGCTTATTCAACAGTAACAGCAAGCAGATTACGCCCATAATATTTGATAAACTAAATATAGTGCGAGACACAAACTATAAATATATTGAGGCTAAAATCGATGATAAGTATGGATTTATTGATGATCAAGGTAACAATATTATTGAGATCAAATACGAGAGATGGAAAGCTTATCAGCTCAAAGATGCGTTGAAAAACAACCATAAAAATAATAAATAGGATGTGTAGTGAAAACAATCAAAACCTTTAGTCTATCTGTTATAAGCCTAGCACTTGTTTTTAGCTACTCATCAGGGGCTATGGCTACCGATTCTGATGTACAAGAAGCTAAGCGAGAACTAACTGCTGCGCCAGCAAGGTATCGTGGATGTAATCATATATCACCGACAGAGTGTAAAAAACTATTTCTCAATGAAGAAGTTTACCAGCAGGTTCTTAACAAATATGGCAGTGTACGTAAATACACAAACCATCTGATACAAGTTAGGGGTGATAGGGGCGAGGGTCTTATCGATAGTTCAGGTGAGATAGTCTTGCCTCTAGAGTATTCTTTCTATCCTACGCTTGATACTAGATACGATATTCCTAAACAAGTCGTGACCATTAGTAAAGATGATAAATATGGCTTATTAAATAAATTGGGCGAAATTGTCTTACCTATAAAGTACGATAGGATAGAAGAGATAGATGCTGAAGCAGATTATTTTTATGCTTTAGAGTTGGCAGATAAATACGGTTTGGCAAATAAATATGGCGAGATAATTTTACCTGCACTTTACGATTCTATTAGTCGTCGATTTTATTTGTCGGGTGGGATTTTGAAGAGAGATGAAAAATTTAGCTTAATTGATGCTCAGGGCAAAATAGTCCCATCTACGAGTTACGATAGTTTGAAGCCATTAGATGATGACCTACTATTAGCACGTATTAAAGAACGTTTCGGTGTAATAGATCAGCAAGGTCGAACTGTTGTGCCGTTAAAGTACCAAGAGATATCCTCATTTAATCATAATATTGCGTATGCTCAGTTAGAAGATAAATGGGGTCTTATTGATATTAGTGGCAAGGTGCTTGTGCCGTTTGAGTACGATGATATTGAAGATTTTGATGATAGTTCATATGCCGTCCGACAAAAAGGAAAGTGGGGTGTTATAAGACCAAATGGCACCACCATCATTCCATTAAAATATACTGAACTTCGTAATACGTATGATGGGTTCATTCGTGTAGGTAACGATTATAAAATGGGTATTATCAATTATCAAAATGAAATTGTACTACCTATTATGTATGATTATATTGGAGAATTTGATGATGGTAAATTTGATGTAAGCATCAAAGGAGAATCTTTCAAAGTAGATCAAACTGGTCAAAGGGTAGAATAGTTATCTATTAGCGATATTCAAGCTTGGTCAGTGATATACCCTAAAAATCCACCACAATTTCAGGTAGAATAGCCGCCTGTTTTTGCTAAGTTTACTGATTCTCCATGCGTCTAAAATCCCTAAAGCTGGCAGGCTTCAAATCCTTTGCCAATCCTACTACTTTTACCTTCCGCCATGGCATCACCGCCATCGTCGGGCCGAACGGCTGCGGCAAATCCAATGTGATTGATGCCATACGTTGGGTGCTGGGGGAGACCTCTGCCAAGCAGCTACGTGGTGGCGCGATGAGTGATGTTATCTTTGCTGGTACGCAAGATAAGGCAGCCAAAAGTGTCGCCAGTGTCGAGCTGACGTTTGAGCATACGCAAGATGAGCACACAGGTATTCGCCACGAGTTTAATTTGTACCAAGAGCTGTCCGTTCGTCGTCAGGTCAATAAAGAAGGACGCTCAGATTATTTCATCAATGGCACACGTTGTCGTCGCCGTGATGTGGTCGATGTGTTTTTGGGTACAGGGCTTGGTGCGCGTAGTTATGCGGTGATTGAGCAGGGTATGATTGGGCGTATTGTCGAATCCAGTCCTATGCAGCTGCGTGAGTTTATCGAAGAAGCGGCAGGAGTATCTCGCTATCAAGCGCGCCGCGAAGAAACACAGAAAAAACTAGAAAAAACACAAGAAAACCTAGCCCGTCTGCATGATATGCAAAGCGAGTTGGTCAGCCAACAAAAGCGCCTGTCGAGGCAAGCCGCCAGTGCGCAGCGCTACGAGGAGCTAGCGTTAACGCTTGCTGATATCAAGCAACAGCTCGCTATTCAGCAGCTGTATCAAGCCAAGCACACTCAGCAGCAGCAAAAACTAGCGCATGAACGCAGTGCTACTGAAGTCGCTAGCTTGCAAACTGACTATGAGACGCTAAAAGCGCAGCAAGATAAACTCGCCACACACATCAACCAAGAGCAATGGCTCAAGGACGATGCCCAAAGCGCTCATTATCAGCAGCAATTAAGCTATCAACAAGCTGAGCACGAGCTGAGCGATGCCCAATCACAATTGACCGTGATTGAGCAGCAGCTTACAAGCTTGGATCAACAGCGCACGCAAGCGGTTAGTGAGATTGATCGATTAAAAGCCGAGCAAGCGGAGCAGCAGAATATATTAGAGACGTTGCGTCCACAGCTGACTGAGTTGACGAGTAAACGTGACACGCATAAGCGCAACGAGCAACCGCTACAACGCGCATGGCATGACGCGCAAAACCAGCTGTCACGGCTACAAGATAATGTGCGTACGCTTGAGCAGCAGCAAGCTATTAATAGCCAAGCGCAAAAACGCCATCAGCAAAACCACAATAAGTGGCAGCGCCGCCAGCAAAACTGGCAAAATCTATGGCAGCAATTACAACAGTCCCTGTTACTATCAGCCTCTAACGATAAGGATAACTCTGACGAGCAATCTTCAACGGATATACAAAGCGTACAGCAGACGTTAGAGACCCAAGTTGTAGAATTGAATAAACAGCTACAGCAGATGACGCGCCAACAAGACAGCGTCGATGAGCGTCTGTCTGAACTACAACCGCAAGCGCATGATTTACAGCAGCGCTTGACTGCGCAGCAGCGTGAGTTAAGGGAGTGTGAGAAGCAGCACGCGGTATTGGCAAGTGAGTACGATACCTTGCATCAGATATTGCATCTAAAACCGACAGCTAAACCGCAACAGCAAGCAGCTATTTCTGAAGCCAGTAAGCCAGGAGCTAGTAAGTCAAAAGCCAGTTTAGAAAATAAAGCCAAAAACCGCTATGACGAGTTAGCCATTACCACCTTGCGTGAGCAGATTGAGCTAAGCGCACAAGGACAGCAGCATTCCGAGCTACTCGATAACGTACTATCATTGTGGCTAGACAGCCATGTGTTTACAGCAAAAACTTCTGGCACAGAAAAAGCGCGAAACAGCTCTGCAGACTCCGATAGTCTATGGTGTGAGCTTGAATCTAATCTAACGAATATCATTACCTATCAGACGGCACAGAATGAGCAGGCACATACGGAAGGTCAGTCTTCGGTAGAGAGCGGTCATAGCTTGTGGCTGTCTGCCAATCAAAACAAACCAAATGCAGCGGTATTTATCAATCAGTTGCCAGACAGCTTGATTGATAAAATAATGCCGTTGTCACAGCTGATTACTCAGCCAGTATTGGCGCTGTGGCAGCATTGTTATCTATATATAGCACAATCAGAAGCGAGCGCTCAGCATAGCCTAGAAGCGCTTGCTGATATCTTAAAATCACTGCCACCGTCAGCTATCTTGCTCACCACAGACGGTTGGCTCATCAGTCGTCAGGGGACGATTAACCTGAGTAAATTCACAGGTGCGCAAGCGGGTCAAAGTGACAGTAATAGTCAGTTTTTAACCCAGCGTTTGCAGCAGCGTAATCGTTTGCAAGCATTAGAAGACTTACTTGATGAGTTTGAAACCAAGATAGACACGCAGCAAAAAACCATTACAAAGCACCAACGCGACTATGATGCACTAACGATCAATTTAGAAGAAACGCGAGCACAAGCTGAGCAATTGACCCGTGATAAGCATAAATGTCAGCAGCAGCTCACCACACAGCGCGCCAATGCTGAGCGCTTACAAGCAGACAGCCTACGACTCATGGCGGATAAGTCAGATCTTGAGCAAGAGCAATTAGAGTTAGCGCAGGAGGAGCAAACGCTGATTGATGAGCAGCAGCATATTCAGCATGAACTAGCAGCGCTAACACCACAAATAGCAGAAGCACGAGCATTGAGTCAGCAATTACAAGCTGAGCGCAGTGAGCTCAATCGTAGCCGCCAAGCGGATGATGATGCATGGCAAGCACTACAGTTACGTATCCAGCAGAGTGAGATGCGTTTGGAGCATAGCGCTAGTGGCCTTACGCGAGCGATTGAACAACACGACAAGTCATTGCAGAGTGAGCAGCAGCTAAAAGCGAGTCATCAGAAACAGCAAGATAAGCTACCAGACTTGCAATCAGTATTACAGACGGCGCAGACAGCCCGAGATAAGCAGCAAGTGCTATTAACAGAACGAGACACTGCGTTGGCTGCGCTAAAGCAAGACTATGCGCAGCAGCAGACAGCGTTAGACAGCTTGCAAAATACGCTACAAGTTCAGCAAGGTCAGCTTGCAAACCACGCTACTGAGTTAGCGCTCAGTATGGCGCGGTTGGACGACGCCAGCACTCATACGCATGACGCTCTAGAAGCGTATTATAAGGTGAGCCATCAATATCAATCGCCATCAGAGTCAGCACAGCATCCGCAGCAAAAAGTGAGCGTTTCAAACTTGCTTGCTGATTTTATCGTGCATGATCGCCGTGTGCGTCCAGATAAAATCGTAGAGCTAGAGGCTGAACGTACCAAGATTGAGCAGCAGTTGGGTAAGATAGGTGCGGTGAATTTAGCAGCGGTGGCAGAGTTGGCGGAGGTTAATGAACGACTAGAGCCATTGGCGCAGCAGACAACGGATATTGCGGCGAGTATGCAGACGCTAACGGCTGCGATTGAGTCGATTGACGAGACCACCAAGACGCTGTTTATGCAGACGCTCGATGCCGTTAATACTGAGCTTGCCAATTTATTTGCCAAAGTCTTCGGCGGCGGACAAGCCAGTTTAACGCTCAATACTGACGATATGCCTGTCAATGCACCAAGATCAGAGCAGTGGCGCGCCGGATTAACCTTAATGGCACAGCCAAAGGGTAAGCGTAATAGTCGCCTTGCTGTATTGTCAGGTGGTGAGAAAACGCTCACCGCGCTGAGTTTGATTTTTGCAATATTTAAGCAGCATCCAGCGCCATTCTGTGTGCTCGATGAAGTCGATGCGCCACTTGATGATGCCAATGTCGAACGCTTTACCAGCTTGATTCATGAATTAGCAGATGATTTGCAGTTTATTTTTATCAGTCATAATAAATTAACGATGCAAATTGCCGATGAGCTAAAAGGTATCACCATGCCCAGTGCAGGTGTTTCTACGTTAGTCAGCGTCTCGCTAGATGAAGCAGCACGTTATATTACTGAATAGCCAAATAAATTGATAACTGACAAGCCGCTGCTAGTGGTATAGTTATAGGCAGTGAGCGACTAAATGGTTACGATGTAACCCTCTCTAAATGTACCACCTGCAGTTCGCTACCTTATATCCGTTTTGGTATTTTTTGACTATATATTCAATTATCTATATATTTAGTCGTCTATATGCTTAGTCATCTATTAAGTTAGATACGGTATCAGTGCTGTTCAGTGAAGTGCTTATAGACAGTCGCTCGGCTTGTTTGAATCCAAATGATAGTGAGATTATTATATCGCCAAGGTTATCACGTTACACAATTATGTCAGGCTGACGGTAAACGATGACTATATGATGACGATATTAATTAGCCATGCTAGACTATTGCCAATTATTCCCTCTTGTGTAATCCCTTTTGTCATATATTAGGATGTATTTCTCATGACCGCTATTCAGTTTATATTGATCGCCATTGCCGCATTTATTATGCTTGCAGGGTTGTTTATGGTCATTCGTAGCTTTAAGCGTCGCAAACACGCCGAAACTACTGCGGTCAACTATGATAAAAATGGTATTCCTATCATACCGCGTCATGAACGAAATATTGTCGACCAGCCTGATCTTGATGACACGGTCGCTGGTGAGACCAGTATTGGCCCTGACCGTGAGTATCTAAATGCGGTGATTGAAGAAGAGCCGTTAACCCATAGTGACGCCAATGCCAATATCTTGCAAGGTCAAGGCGCAGCTAACCATGACATTAATGCTTATACGAACGACGCCGAATATGCAGGCTGGCAAGCAGATCAGCAGCGTAGTGACGATGCTGAGTTTGTAGCAACTGCTGAACAGATGCATATCGAGCAAGAGCCAGACGCGTTTTCTAGCTTGATGTCGGCAACTGAAAGTTTGATGCCATCTATTGATACGGTCGCAGAGCCAAGTTTTGATGATAACAGTCCTATTCTCGATCAGCATTTATCAGAGTCTGTTGATGAAGCGCAAAATGGTCCATTGATTAACGCCAAAGACAATATCAATATTACTATCTTGCCTCACCAGTATCGTGACCGTCCAATCTCGATTATCCGCGGTCGCGATTTATTAAAGCTGATTGATAAGTACGGTTTGCGTTATGGTGCGATGAATATGTTTCATCGCTATGAGCAAAAAGACGGTACAGGCATGCTGTGGTTCAGTATGATGGGCATCACCGATAACGGTATTGCACCTTTTGATCCGCATAGTGTCGCGACCAATACTTATAATGGTTTGGTGGTGTTTTTATCATTACCGCATCCACAAGCCGTGCGCAGCTTTGATAGTATGATGAGTATTGCTTATATGATGGCAAGCGATTTGGACGCGATTATACTAGATGAAGAGAACGAGCCAATCACCCCTGAATACAAGCAGCAGCTACGTAACCAAGTGCGTGACTATGAAGGTTAAAAACTTGAAGGTTAAGAGGTTAAACGATAAAAAAACTGATTAAACCTAATTGATAACAGTAGCATTAAAAAGGCAAATAGCGATTTACGTTATTTGCCTTTTTTAATGCGCCCTCATTTCTGCAAAATGCTAGAGTCGGTTCAAGATATAGTTGATTCCAAATATTTTCGATACAAGGAAGCCGAGTGCAAGCTATACATTAGTATGGTTAGTGAGGATGACGATGTAGCGGATTTATATGGATTTGACTATAATTTAGATACAAGGAAGGTGAGTGAAAGTACTGCACATAGTAGACTGAGCGAGCCTGACACAGTATCTGATTTATATGGGATTGACTATACCGAGTCTCTTACAAACTTGCTATCATATCGTCATCTTGAATTGCAAACAAAAGACGCTGACTATGACTGACTCTACCTTACCAAATACTGCTCATAACGATATCGTTGTGCAAATGCGCACGCTGATTGATACTCTAAAGACGCATAATTATGCGTATTACGTACTAGATAACCCCATCTTAGAAGACAGCGAATACGATCAATTGCGTCGTTCTTTGGTCGCGTTAGAAGAGTCACATCCAGAACTTATACAGCCAGACAGTCCGGTTAATCAAGTGGGCGACATGCCATTGTCTGCCTTTACCCAAGTGACCCACGATATTCCCATGTTATCTCTGGGCAATGTCTTTGATTATGACGAGCTACATACCTTTATCCGCCGTGTGAATGACCGTTTGAGTGATGCACAGCAAAACCCAGAGTATGAGATGGAGTTAAAGCTTGATGGCTTAGCCGTATCGTTAAAATATGCGCATGGTAAGTTTGTACAAGCCGTTACGCGTGGTGATGGGCAAACGGGGGAGGACATTACTCAAAATGCCAAAACCATTCGTAATTTGCCATTGTGGATAGCTGATGCCGCTGATATCGAGCTGTTAGAAGTACGTGGTGAAGTGCTGATGCCCAAAGCGGGGTTTGAGCGTCTGAACCGTTTGGCATTAGAGAAGGATGAAAAAACTTTTGCCAATCCACGCAATGCTGCCGCTGGGAGCTTACGCCAGTTAGACCCAGCCATCGCCGCCAGTCGTCCATTGGCATTTTATGCTTACTCTATCAATCAAGGACTGCCTGAGACCATCGAAACGCAGTCAGCAGGCTTGGCGTGGTTAAAAGACTTGGGCTTTACCGTTAGCGCTGTGGAAGTGGTCAAAACCCCACGCGCCGCTCAGACCTACTATGAGTCAGTGATTGAGGGCCGTGCTGATTTGCCGTTTGAGATTGATGGCATGGTGATAAAGGTAAATAGCCTATCATTGCAGCAGCAGCTTGGGTTTTTGTCACGTGAGCCGCGTTGGGCAACTGCTTATAAATTCCCTGCCGAAACAGTCATGACGCGTCTAAACGATATCGAATGGCAAGTAGGACGTACAGGTCAGATCACACCAGTGGGCAAGCTCGAACCTGTCAAAGTGGGCGGCGTCACGGTCAGCAATGTCACCTTGCATAACTTTGGCGAGATTCAGCGTTTGGACGTGCGAGCGGGCGATATGATCAGCGTACACCGTGCTGGTGATGTCATCCCCAAAGTCACCCGCGTCTGGCATGAGCAGCGTCCAGCAGACTCCACACCAGTGACACTGCCATCTACTTGCCCTGTCTGCGACTCGCCTGTGGTGCTGCCAGAAGATGAAGCACTGGCACGCTGTACTGGCGGCCTATTTTGCCCAGCGCAGCAGACCGAGGCACTCATTCACTTTGTCTCGCGTCGGGCGATGGATATTGATGGACTTGGTGCAAGTTGGCTGATTAGCTTCTTTGAGCATGGTCTGGTCAAAACCGTCGCTGATATTTATCAATTGCACAATCATGTAGATGAGCTATTAACATTAGAAAAACTGGGTGAAAAATCGGTACAAAATATCATCAACGCTATCGAAGCCAGCAAGCACACGACATTGGCTCGCTTTATTTATGCACTCGGTATACGCGGTGTCGGTGAAGGTACGGCACAAAACTTTGCCCAGCAATTTGGTGACCTCGATAGCCTGATGGCAGCCAGTATCGAAACCCTGATTAAAACCCCTGACGTTGGCACTATCACTGCCGAGCTGGCTTATGAGTTTTTCCGTGCACCGCACAATATAGAGGTGATTAATTCGCTGCTAGACGCTGGCGTGCATTGGGATAAGGTCGAGCAAGTCGCCTCAGAAGGGCTACCACTCGATGGGCAAACGTGGGTCATCACGGGTGCGCTCGATAGCATGGCGCGAGATGAAGCCAAAGCCAAACTACAAGCTCTCGGTGCAAAAGTCTCAGGCAGCATCTCGGCAAAAACCACGGCGTTACTGGCAGGCGAAAAAGCTGGCTCCAAACTGATCAAAGCAGAAAAGCTAGGCGTGAAAGTTGTGGGTGAGGATGAGTTTTTGGTGTTGGTTGGGAATGAAAACCGTTAAAAAATTGCACTGCTAACTGCGAGCATGGCTCTTGTCTTGCGCTGGGCAAAACAGTGTTTTGCTTATTCCTCCTCAGGTTCGCAAGTGAAAATCCCTTAGAGGGGACTTTCTGGTTAGGTCATACTTTAATAACATGCTCGTTCCTAGCGCAAGTGAAAAAGATAAAGATTTAAAAGCATGGCCTCAGCATTGAGTTCTTTCAAAATGGGCAAATATGCGGGTCATGAGCTGTTATCCTTTAATAATTCACTCGGCGCTCGTCCATCGCGTACAGTTTTCGTCTTCCGCTTTAGTAGGGAGTCACGGTTGCTTTACTCATTCACGCAAGAATAAGCACTTTGCATATTTTTTAGTAGGGCACGCCCAGCACACCTTGAAAAACAAACTACTCTAATTGACCTGAAAAATACTCATGAAAAACAATACCGAAACCAGTAAGTTCTTAAGCTATATTTTACGACATGAGCCTGACTCCATAGGTCTGGTACTTAGTAGTGACGGCTGGGCTGATATCAATGAACTGATGCAATTAGCCAATACGTCAGGCAATAATATTATGTTAGAGCAAATTCATTCTATCGTAGAAAGTGATAAGAAAGGACGTTTTTCAATTTCTGACGATGGTCAGTATATAAGAGCTGTGCAAGGTCACTCTTTAAAGACGGTAGACTTGAATCTAAAAGAAACAACGCCTCCTGCAAACTTGCTTCATGGTACGGCTCAACGTTTTATAGAAAACATCAACAACGAAGGACTCGTATCTCAAAAAAGACAATATGTTCATTTGACGGAAGATTATGATACCGCAACAAAAACAGGCATGCGCTATGGCAAGCCTGTTGTATTAAGTATTGATAGCCATAAAATGCAAGAAGAAGGTTATAAGTTTTATCAAGCAGAAAACAATGTTTGGCTTACTTTGGCAGTGCCGCCAGCGTACATCACTATTCATAAATAGTATGAGTAGTAACCTCATGATAAACAAAAATGTTGAGCATGAAAGACGCAGTGTAGTCAGTGCTTTTGCGCTTTGATCTACCTGTATTCAGGCCTGAGACTCTGCCTAAAGCATATAAATAGTGCAAGTCATATAAATCATGCTATGAAGTCTGTGACAGTATGTAATAAGTCTCCTACAAGCAGTACACTGGTCAGTTAGCATAATTTTTAGGTAATTAGAGCAATGCAAAAGATAGCTTTTTTGATAAAAAAATTGAGTAGTATGATGAAAAGTCTGCTGCTTTATGCTGGAAGCATTATCACAATAGTGATGACTTATGCTTTCTTATATTCTGCTTTTGTCTTTACGTATTATCCCAAACAAATGCAAAAGTTTTGTGATTCCATCGAAAAAGGCGATTTAATACAAGATATCAAAAAACAAGCTGATGACAATAACTTTGAATATTCAGAAAATATTCAATCCAAAGTCTTAATATCCGATACTAGAACGATGGGAAGATCGACTTGTTTTATTAGTTATAAAGATGATGGACAGGTATCTGATACGTCTTATATGAATGACTAATGTCAATCTTAACCTCTACTCAGCCATCTCTCCATGCCCTTCAACATCACTTTTCTTACCATCAGGTTTGATCTCAATCGGCAATACCAGCCCTTTCGCAAAATCATCAGACAACACATAATCGTAGCTGCTAGCAGCGACATCAGGCGTAGTATGAATGATAAGCGTCATGTCCTCGCCATCGGTTAGCTCATGTGAGACATAGGTCTCGCTTAGCTGATCCAATATTTTGGACAGTGCTTCATTGCTGGCCATACTTACCGTCAGGTTATGTTGAGCGGTAGCAGTGTCCACTTTGAAAAAATCTGCATAATCGCGCACATTTTTACTATCGATGGCAAATGGATATTTGTAGCTAGTCATCTCAGCAGCTGCTTCATCGCTTGCGACTAGAGACCAGTCAACAGTGTTACTCGCAGTCGTTGCTGCATCTTGTGTAGTGGTCGCTGCCGTTTCAGAGTTTGGTTCGGTCGTCTCAGTACTTTTGTCACACCCTGTCAAACCCATTAGTACCAATACACTTGCAGTAGCGATTACTTTCATACTCATCAGACGCTTAGCCATCGATATATCCTTTATACGGTTAATCATAAATCACTTTATAGTGCTGCTAAAATAATAAAACTCAAAAAAACAGCCACCATATGATGACTGATGAACGTTTATCATCGCTCTTTGTGTATGACGCTGTTATTAGATTTGGCAGCTTACGTGGTATTCCGTACCATCGGCCCATTTAATGGCAAAGATACCTTTGTCTTCTTTCATATGCCATGCGTAGACCGCGTCTGGGCTTGAGTCATTGACATAGCTGGCGACATGATCTTGCGCTTCACCATTTAAGATAACTGGCTGTGACGCCCATTTTACTTTAGGCAATGTCACGTTCAGCATGACTTGTTTTTTATTGATAGATTGTTTTGCCGTGATGATGCTGTCATCCGTACAAGTATAAGGCGCTGGTGCCATACGATCGTAAGCGGCACTAGGCATAGTCTCTGATGTAGGTGTGTCTGACTCAGGCACGTCTGATGTATTTGGAGTAGTCGGAGCAGTAGTCGCACAAGCGCTTAATAGGGCGAGGGCAGGTAGAGCTGCGACAATTTTAGTAAGGGTATTCATGGTTTTCTCCAAAGATATAGACGGTATCATGTAATTATATTTAAGTATGCGTTAAGCTTATAGCTATATAGTACCCAAAACGAACCTAGGGAAATGTTAGAAATTGTTTGTTACATGTTTGCTTTGTCACACAATCGCTGACTAATGTAATGTCTCATTTTGAGTGTGTTGGAAGACAATTAAAATAGTGGATGATACGGGCTAAAAGTGATCTCTCACACATAAAAAAGCGCCTATCGACATATGAATCGATAGGCGCTTTTTTGTTTCATTGAGCATTATTAAAACAAGGTAGCTAAGGTATGCTCATGGGTGCGAGCGCATCTTAACTACCTATAATCATTTGGTTTTGCGCGGTGGCAGACCCGTATGCTGGGTTTGAAAGTTGCCTTTATTGACACGTTTCTTAGCGTTTTTACTGACTGTGTTTTTACCCGCAGCCCCTTTTTTAGCAGCTGCTTTATTGCTTGAAGAACCGTTACTACGTTTGACCGAATCATTACCCAAGCGACTGTTTTTCTTGCGTGCTGATTGATAACTGTCTTGAGCGGCATCACGTCCTTCTAGATGGGCATTAAATGGCGGAATCAAGCAACCACGATTTTTACCAATCAAATCACTACGGCCCATGTCTTGTAAGGCTTTACGTAGCATTACCCAGTTTTTTGGATCATGATAGCGCAAAAACGCTTTATGCAGTTTACGCTGCTTGCCAGATTTGACAATATCCATGTCACCTTCAGCACGGCTCACTTTATGTAATGGATCTTTGTGCGTATGGTACATGGTAGTCGCTGTCGCCATTGGACTAGGATAAAATGCCTGTACTTGGTCAGCGCGGTAGCCATGGCTTTTTAGCCAAAGCGCAAGGTTCATCATGTCTTCATCTTTGGTGCCGGGATGCGCCGCGATGAAATAAGGAATCAGGTATTGCTCTTTGCCAGCTTCTTGGCTGTACTGCTCAAACATGGCTTTGAATTTATCGTATGAGCCCATACCCGGCTTCATCATTTTTGATAGTACGTTGTCTTCTGAATGTTCTGGGGCAATCTTTAGATAACCACCGACATGATGGCTGACCAACTCTTTGACGTATTCAGGGTCTTTTACTGCCAAGTCATAACGCAGTCCAGAGGCAATAAGAATCTTTTTCACACCTTTAATATCACGCGCTTTGCGATATAGCTTAGTCAAATTACTGTGGTCAGTAATTAGGTTTTCGCAGACGTCAGGATAGACACAAGACGGCTTACGGCAGTTCTTTTCAATCGTCTCATCTTTACAGTTTAGACGATACATATTGGCAGTTGGACCACCAAGGTCAGATATCACACCAGTGAAGTTAGGCGCAGTATCACGGATAGCTTCGACTTCACGCAGGATTGAGTCTTCTGAGCGGTTTTGGATAATACGACCTTCGTGCTCAGTGATTGAGCAGAACGTACAACCGCCGAAACAGCCGCGCATAATATTGACCGAAAACTTAATCATGTCATAAGCAGGGATACGCGCACCACCATAGCTTGGATGCGGCAGACGTGCATAAGGCAGATCGAACACATAATCCATCTCTTCGGTCGAGAGTGGCACTGGTGGTGGATTCAGCCACACATCGATTGAAGTATGCGAGTTACCCGCACCGCTACTATGACGCTGCACGAGCGCACGGGCATTACCAGGATTGGTCTCAAGGTGCAGGATACGGTTGGCATGAGCATAAAGCACTGGGTCAGATTTGACGTGTTCATAATCAGGCAGACGAATGACAGTTTGCTCACGTGGCGGCATTTTTAGCTTATGCTTGCGCGCCGTCATCGGCTTATTATTTCTTCCTTTGGCAGTATCAAAGCCGCGCATTTGCACTACTTGGGTATCGGTGTCTACTTGCTCTGCGTTGATGACTTTTTGGGTGACAGGCTCGGCCACAAAGCCTTGATATTGTGATGACATGGATGACATAGACGACGGCATGGCCTGCCCAACGGGCGAGTCGCTTGGTTTTTCTTGCTCAATTGAGCACTGATCGACATCTTCTGTCATCACATAAGGATTAATAATCGGATCCACACGACCGACTGTATCGACATCATTACTGGCGACTTCTGTCATACCTTTTTGCCAATGGCGGCGTGTCGGCGTCAACAGGTACGACGTACCACGCAGCTTACTCATTTGCTCAAAGCTATAGCCTTTTGCCAAGCCATGTACCACATCGACGATGGCGCGCTCAGCATTACCATATAATAAAACATCGGCACGCGCATCCATTAAGATACTACGGCGTACTTTATCTGACCAGTAATCATAATGAGCGATGCGGCGTAGGCTGCCTTCGATACCACCTAAGATGATAGGCACATCAGGATAGGCTTCGCGGCAGCGCTGGCTATAGACGATAGCGGCACGGTCAGGACGTTTATTGGCGACATTACCTGGAGAGTAGGCGTCATCGCTACGAATCTTGCGATCGGCTGTATAGCGGTTGATCATGCTGTCCATGTTGCCTGCGGTCACGCCATAAGCATAAACAGGTTTGCCCAATTCCATAAAGGCGTCTTTGCTCTTCCAGTCTGGCTGGGCAATGATACCCACGCGAAACCCTTGCGACTCTAGCAGACGTCCAATGATCGCCATGCCAAAGCTTGGGTGATCGACATAAGCGTCACCTGAAACGATAATGACATCACAGGCATCCCAGCCTAGATCGTCCATTTCTTTGCGACTCATAGGCAGATATGGTGCAGGCTCGTAGCAGCTCGCCCAGTGTTTGTCGTAATCGTAAAGAGGTTTTGTGCCTTGTTTAAAGGCGGTGCGGGCGATGGTATCAGCTGACATGGGCGGACCTGTTGAATAGAAAATGGCACTAAAAAAAGCCGTTATTTATTAAAAATATTAACGGCTTATTTAAAAGTGCTCATTTTAACATGAATTCAACTCATGATGTCATAACGATTAGCGATAAGTCATTGATAGCGTAAGATAATCTATAAAAAAAGGCTTCCAAATTTTTAGAAACCTTTTTTATTTAACCCGTTATTCTTGATGTACCCTGTCATAAGTACAGAAAACTAACTACTCTAATAGCTGAAGTGGGAAAGTAACCACGTCAAACGCTAGGGCAAAGGGTAGCAATACGAGCTTTTGCGCCGTGTTTGCACCGCTACTAGACACATGGCTTTGCGTGGTTTCTGAATAAAAGCTCACCATATAAGGCTTAGATAAAGCGCGATAATTTGACTGAATCATGCTCAAATTACTGACTTGCGGATAGATAGCGCCTTTGACAGGGACGCTAAAACAAAAGCGTTGAGCATTGATGCGTTTGTCACTGGCTGAGGTACATTCTGTACCACCATTCTGTAAAAAGAACTGATAATCAGAACGTTTAAATTCGTCTTTTAACTTGGCATAAGAGAGCTTCATCTCTCCTTGGAAATACCCATCGTTGTTCGGCACATAAAAGTTCATATCGTTATCGACTTGGATGTTTTTAGGCGTCAAGCTACCTAGTAAGCTGATCATCTCTGTCCCACCTTGGCTCAGCACATAGCTGTTTTTCTCACCAACGATAACCATGGATGCATTTGGCATTTTTGGCAACGCTTGCGCAGGACGACCAAAAGCGATGATTTGATCTTCAGACAATACATTTTTTGTGGTACTCGTACTGCTATAACTGTCTTTTTCCAATAATGAGCTGGTGGCGCAGCCCGATGTTACGAGCAATGCTGCCAATGAGGCACTCATAATTACTGTTTTGGTATTGAATTTAGTTGATAGTGCAGTAGTGCGCTTGTTGCTAGTGCTTTTTGGTTTGTCTGAAGGTGTGCCTTTATGCTGAGTCATGCTTTGGTTCCTTGTCTAAGATAAGTGACTATCATCAATCCTTTATAAATTGGATACGGTATCAGCTTTGCTGAGTCTACTATGTGTAGTGCTTGCACTCAGCTTTCTTGTTTCTTGTACCCAAATTATATTGA
>NZ_JBQSXG010000063.1:0-18303 GCF_052378005.1 Psychrobacter sp. AOP31-B2-9 | reverse complement strand
GTTTTTTATCAAATCAGCTATGGCATTTCAAAGCAGAGGAGTTCTGTGATGTATACCAGTAATTTAAATAATTTAATCCTTAATAGTGATAGCTATAAAACCTCACATTGGGTGCAATACCCAAGCGGTAGTGAGTATCTGTCGAGCTACATAGAAGCCCGTAAAGGCGACTATGATGTGATGTTTTTTGGCTTGCAAGCCTTTATCAAAGAATACCTAAGCACCCCCATTACCCATCAAGATATCGATGAAGCCGAAATGGTCATTCAAGCACACGGCTTGACCTTTAACCGTGCTGGTTGGGAGCGTTTGGTGGACAAACACGGCGGCTACCTGCCGTTGCGTATCGAAGCTGTCCCCGAAGGTAGCATCGTGCCAGTATCTAACGTGGTCTGTCAGGTCATCAATACCGACCCTGAGTTTTACTGGTTACCAAGCTATATCGAAACTGCTCTATTACGTGCGATTTGGTATCCATCAACGGTCGCTAGTGTCTCGCATTATTGTAAAAATATCATCCGTAAAGCATTAGAAAAATCAGCAGATAACACAGATTCGCTTACTTTTAGGCTGCATGATTTCGGCTCACGTGGTGCATCTAGTCAGGAGTCTGTAGCACTCGGTAGCTTGGCACATTTGGTGAACTTTGCGGGTACAGACTCAATGGCGGCGTTAATAGCTGCCAGTCGTTGGTATCAGATGGGCCAAGATATGCCAGCGTTTTCTATCCCTGCGGCTGAACACAGTACCATGACAGCATGGGGCCGCGATGGCGAAACCGCTGCCTTTGCCAATATGATCGAGCAGTTTGGTGGTGAAGGCAAAGCATTTTCGGTGGTGTCTGACAGCTACGATCTATGGAACGCCATCGATAACATTTGGGGTGGCAGCCTAAAAGACGACGTGAAAAATATGGGCGGTACACTGGTTATTAGACCAGACAGTGGTGAGCCTACCAAAGTAGTCCGTGAAGCATTAGAGCGTTTGGCAGTGAAGTTCGGGACAACTATTAATAGTAAAGGTTATAAGGTACTACCTGATTATGTACGAATCATCCAAGGGGATGGTATTAGCCCGCAAAGCTTGACCAAGATTATTAATGTCATATTAAAAGCAGGCTTTAGCGCAGATAATGTCACATTCGGTATGGGTGGCGGTCTATTACAGCAAGTCAATCGCGATACCATGAGCTGGGCAATGAAAGCCAGTGCTATCTCTATCGATGGCGTATGGAAAGACATTTATAAAGATCCTATCACTAGCCTCTCGAAACGCTCAAAAAAAGGTCGCTTGGCTTTAGTCCAAAACGCTGACGGACAGCTAACAACTATCAAGGCCGATGAATTGGTAACTGATGCAGACAACCTACTACGGGATGTCTATGTCGATGGCAAGCTATTAGTCGAAGACAGTCTGACGACTATTCGGGAGCGTGCAGGATGGTAAAAACCAATAAGCTAACTTCTGTCGCAAAGGATATTTTACTTGCCCCGGTCTACCTCTATCAAGGACGAAAAATCAAGCGAGATACCGTTAGATTGCCTGAGCCAAATGGGGAAAGGAATGGTCGTGTCAAACTAAACCAGTCTACGGATGTCAAAAAAACCACGCTAAACTTAATGGTTGTTGGTGACTCGGCCGCCGCTGGTGTTGGTAGTGCGTCACAGCAGGAAGCCCTAGTCGGCAAGCTCATTCCAATCCTAACACAGCAGCCCACCATCAATACTCAGTTTGAGGAGCTGATATGGTCATTGCAAGCAACGACTGGCCATACCAGCTTTGATATCCTTCGTAGGCTATATATTTTGCCTATGCCTAGTCAACCCGTTGATGTGATGGTACTAAGTGTTGGCGTCAATGACACTACTTCTAATGTTTCTACACACAAATGGCAGCAGCAGATTGAAGATATCATTGCTATTGCTCAGCGTAAATTTGGTGTGCGAGAATTGATTTTTTCAAGTCTACCACCGATGGCACAAATGCCTGCAATACCTACTCCACTCAATAACTTTGTTGGTGCGAAAGCCTCAATGCTCGACACAGTATTGCAAAAAATCTGTGCCGATCATGATGGTGTCAACTATATGGCAACTGACTTTGCACGGATGATAGAAGAACACTCTAATGGCACGCCTATCGATATTGCTGTAATGTTTGCCAGTGATGGCTTTCACCCTAGCAGTCTTATGTATGGCTATTGGGCGCAGCAATTATCAGAGCAGATTGTACAAGCAATAGAAACTACCACTGCCTAAAACTTACATACAGTCAGCGAGCCACTGAGCCACTATAGCATTACCCTACTTAAAGGTACTACTTATACAGTTGGCTGTCTTGTATCCATTACAGAGTGCTTTGACTATAATGCTACTTATAAAATTCAAATAAAAAAACCGCTGAATATCAGCGGTTTTTTATTGCTTATCGAGATGTATTTATACCATAGGTATAAATTACTCAGCAGCTTTCTTACTACGACCACCAAACGCACCAAAGCGTTTGTTGAAGCTAGCAACACGGCCTTCAGTAGAAGTTTTACGTTGCTCACCAGTATAGAATGGATGTGACGCACTTGAAATATCAAGTGGGTAGTATGGGTATTCTTTACCTTCATATTCACGAGTAGCTTTAGTTTTAACTGTTGAACGAGTCAAAAAGAAAACGTCAGCGTTAGTGTCGTGGAACAAAACTTCTTGGTAGTTAGGATGGATATCTTTACGCATAATAAGCTCTCTATGTCCGATGTATGTATAGAGATTTTAGACGGTATCTTTTATGATACGCAAAATCAATAATGACATACGTAACTG
Source organism: Psychrobacter sp. AOP31-B2-9 (assembly GCF_052378005.1). Lineage (NCBI taxonomy): Bacteria > Pseudomonadati > Pseudomonadota > Gammaproteobacteria > Moraxellales > Moraxellaceae > Psychrobacter > Psychrobacter sp. AOP31-B2-9. Next base: position 15,490 of record NZ_JBQSXG010000063.1, on the reverse strand, counting down.
AGGCACTAAGGGCATTTATAAGTATGGCAACTGCGTCACTGGCTTATTCCAGCACCCAATACCATTTCCCTGCTCACTTAGCCTTTCCCCAGCGGGAAAATTAAACCGCGATTTTAACGTTTTTTGGTGTTTGACGCAAGCATATCTGATATTAAGACCCTAATAATATAAGAATACAAAACTGACAAAAACCAGTCAGGCCTGACTTAAAAATAGCATGACATATTATTCGGTTAACAATTTTGCGAGCGTCAGTATCCCTGATGATAGCGGGCTATCTTTACGATAAACAATCGATAGCTGGACATTTTTTGCACCATTACTCAGTGGTGTCATGACCAATGACTTTTCATATCGACTACCTACCACCATGTTTTGGCCGATAATAGTATATCCTAGCCCCGCAGCGGTACAACCTAAGACACCATCGGCGCTGCTCATCAACATCAGCTCATCACTACTTCTACCTGCTTCCTGCTGCCAAATGAGCGCCTGTGTTCTGTAACCACACCCTTCATCACGCACCAATAGCACAGGGTCATGCTCACTGTCTAATGGCGTCACCATCACTAGCGTTTCTTTTACAATAGGAATCACCTCAAGATCTTTGTGCTTAGGTGGATTGCCGATTGCCGCACAATCTACTTTATGGTTCAGTACAGCTAGTACCAACCGATCACTAGTGTCTGTATGAATTTTAGCGCGAATCTCAGCATGATTTAACTTAAGTTGTTTGAGTGCCAACGGCATATGAACGGCCGCAAAGGTTTCCGGCATACCGATTCTTAATTCATAACTGTCTTTGTTACACAAAATAGCCGAGGTTGCCTGATACTCTAATTGTAAAATTTGATCGGCATAGTCGCACAGCTGTCGGCCGCTAGGAGTTAATTGCAACTTTCTGCCAACGATATTGAATAACTTTGTGTCCAGCTCTCTTTCAAGCTTTTTGATACGATTAGTGATATTCGACTGGACGGTATGCAGTTTTTCAGCAGCGCCTTTAATGCCATCTTCATCAACCACCGCTTTAAACGTTTTTAGCCCCAAAATCTCCATATAGACATCCTTATCCATTTATTAAACACTTCTTATAATAAGAATCTTTTGTTCTAAATAATTCAATTTTTAAGACTAACAGAGTCACGTATTCTTTGTGAATCACTTTCCTATATTAAGTCATAAAAATGTCTATAAAGCTCACGAAAATCCGTGTATACATTGCTGGAATTTGTAGTTTGATAGTGACCGTAGGTGTTGCTAGGTTTTCGTATAGCCTGCTATTACCCGTTATGCAAGAAGGCGCGGGCTTAACAGATCTAGGTAGCGGATGGTTGGCTAGCACCAATTTTATGGGCTATATGTTTGGTGTGTTGCTTGCTGCGAGTATGCATAATCTCAATTATAAATATAACTTACATCGTATATATCTTGTTTTGAGTGTCATCACTTCTGCTACCATGGTTTTGACCACAGATATAACCACTTGGGCAATATTGAGATTCCTCGCTGGAACCTGTGCTTCGGGTGGATTTATTATCGCTTCAGGATTGGTACTAAAATGGCTAGTAAAAAACAACCACCGTGCTGAGTTAGGTATTCATTTTGCAGGTGCAGGTTTGAGCATCGTCATCACCTCGTTATTGTTTGAGGCAATACAAGCGCTAGAAGCAGATTGGCAACAGCAGTGGTTGGCCTTATCTGTCTTGGCGATTGTCTTTGCTGTACCTGCGTGGTTATGGATGCCACATCCTTCCACCGAAAATAAAAATCAAGAAGTGGTTAAGGACAACCCACCCAGTAAGACTTTCAAGTCACTCATGATGCTCGCTTACTTTTGTGCTGGTTATGGCTACGCGGTAAGCTCTACTTTTATTGTTGATATTGTAGAAGGTACCAAAGGTTTGCAAGGGCAAGGCGGTTTGGTTTTTCTTTTGATTGGCTTAGCTGCTATACCCGCTGCACTTATATGGGATCGTATTGCTCGAAGATTTGGTTATCTCAAAACGCTCATTGCCGCCTATCTGTTACAGGTAACGGGTATCATACTACCTGCTCTCAACAACAGTTTACCTACTGCCATAGTCAGTGCCTTATTATTTGGTGGCACTTTCATCGCTTGTGTGAGCTTGGTATTAACAATGGCAGGTAAGTTTTTTCCCAGTGATCCTGCCAAATTTATGGGAACAATGACATTGTCTTATGGCGCGGCTCAAATTATAGCACCCGTCTGCACTGGTTATATTGTCGAGATTTATGGAAGTTATAACCCAGGCCTATACCTGTCAGCAGCGGTTGTCATGGTTGGTACAGTTTTTTTATATAGCTTGTTAAATTTGAAACATCCTTAGCTAAAGAAAATAGTTCATGTCATACTACCAGGCAAATGTTCAAAATAGCCTAAAAATATGTTTTGGAATGAAATAAAGCAGCTATCGAACGAGCTATTTTCCATATTATAAAAGTTACCCTTTTATTACTACCTAACATATATTCAGTAAAATAAGTAAATACTCTTGTTAACCTCAGAGTTTATTGTTATATTTATATATAAGAATTTACGAATATAGTACTCAGTACTGAGGAATCAAAGAAATGGATACAGCAGAAGTTGCGTTAGTCACTGATGCAGATACAATAGAAGTTGAGTTTGTAGGTATAGATAAAGAATGGGATAAACAAATATCAGACTATAATTTTGACGTCTACCACTTATCTGGTTGGATTACGGCATCATCTGTCATCGATAAAGGGACTCCTCAAGGTATCATCGCTCACTATAAAAACAAAAAAGTATTTCTACCTATTATCATACGAGAAATAGATGCAGAGTGTTGGGATGCCACATCTACTTATGGTTACGGTGGTCCTGTGATGGACCAGTCTCTAACCGATGCCCAATTAGATATCATTCTAACAGAAATAAGGGCCTGTCTCTTTAAAAAAGGCTGTGTCTCTCTATTTATGCGCCTGCACCCAATCATCAATAAAGATTGGCTACCCACTGTTGGACAAGCCTTAACTCATGGGCTAACATTAATATCTGACCTAAATAAGTCTGAAGAACAACACTGGAGCGAAACCCAAAATCGCCATCGCAGAGGTATCAAAAAAGCTCTAAAAATGAATGTTGTGACCAAGATTGAGCCATTAACTAAAGAAAATGCCATGGTGTTTTCAAAAATTTATAAAGAAACTATGGCGCATGTCAAAGCATGTCAATATTACTTTTTTGATGATGCTTATTTCTTCAATTTATTTAAGAATCTTCACGACAGAATACTCTTGATAACAGCCTATCAAAATGGCAAAGCGATTGGGTCATCTATATATACCCTCTGTAAAGAATCTGGCATCATGCAATTCCATCTTGGCGGTACACTTAATGACTATACAAATTTGCAGCCATCCAAACTGATTACTCATGTTGCGCGTGGTTGGGGCAGAGAAAATCAATATCAGCTACTACATTTTGGTGGAGGTTTAGGCTCTAAACTAGATTCTTTATATGAATATAAAAAAGGATTTAGCTCACGAGAATTATTATTTAAAACCTATAGACTGGTCGTCAATCCAGAAAAATATGCTGCATTAGTCGCCAACAAACGTTTTACTAAACACGATTTGAACTCAGATTTTTTCCCTTTGTATAGAAAAGAACCTACTATAGAGAAAGTTGTGGAGACTGATTAAGCGCAGCCTTTAACAAGCATATTATTACAAACCACTTCTCTTCTGTTGTAGCTTGGATAGACTTGTCTATAAATTAATAATGTTGATGAAAATGAGATAATATTCCGTCCAATAATAAAAGTAGCGCACATGATAGTAGAGTATTGATCATATATTTAACGATGTTTGACAAGACTTAAACATCTGAGTCTATTAAGATGACTATCAAGTGAATTGAAAACAGACCTTCCTTAGATACTCAGAAAAATAAAAAAGCAGCCACGATAATGGCTGCTTTTTTTTAACTAAAAATCAGCATATGCGCTCAATCTAATAAATATCTGTCTAAATGTACTAAAAATGACCAATTATTGACAAAACTCATGTATGTATTTACTTATTTGCCATCATATTAGATGTAGTTTTTCGTAAAATAACCCTATAGTGCTTAAGAGTCACTACACAATAGTAAATATCACCATTACTACTTAATATGTATATTGAACTTAAAAAATTCGCACGCATATCAACAGTTATAAGTTATTTAAGGTACAAAAAATTCAATAAATATATCGATCACGATCTGCTATAAATGATATTAAGGATACGATAATAACAATGACTCAATCTATGACTGACAATCAAATGCATTCTGCCAAACGCGTTGGTATTCTTGGTGGTGGGACGGCAGGAGCAACGATCGCTATTCGCCTTGCAGCATTAGGACTAGAAACTTATGTTTTTGAAAAAAACAAGTCACTAATTGACGGCCCTCCGATGTGCCATTTACATGCAGGTGGCAATTTGTATCGTGAAATTCCTGATGAAGACTGTGTCACACTGCTCAAACAATGTATCGATATTTTGCGATTGTATCCTCATACCATTGATGTCCGTCCAACGGTATTTGCAGTGCCAACTCGCGATGAAGGTTTGCCTGAAGATTTACTGCCACGCCTCGATATATTAACAGATACATACCGTGAGCTTATCGCTCAAGACGTCAGTAATAAAGTATTGGGTGAGCCAGAGAACTACTATCAGCTCTATAGCCACGAGCAGCTGATTGAGCTTTCTGAGCGTGAGCAAGTCGCTGTACCGACTACCGTTGATGAGTGGATGATACCAGTTGCTAAGTATCTAGACCTTAATAAAGTTAAATATCCGCTGATTGTTGTACAAGAGTATGGTTGGAATATTTTTCGACTAGCCGCCTCTGCGCAACTGGCGTTAGAAAGCTATGCGCATGCCCATGTCTTTACTGACACTGAAGTGCAGCAAGTCATGCCTGTCGACTGTGAAAACTGCTCAAATGCAGACCACCATGTCACCAAATGGCGTATCGACTATCAGCAAGCATCTCATGACAAACCCAACATGAAATGTGACTCCGCTACCAAATCTATCGAAGTCGATTACTTAATCAATGCTTGCGGCTTTCGCACTGGCATAATCGATGATATGGTCGGTGTAAAAGTAACTCGCATGGTTGAATTCAAATCTTCTTATATCACGCATTGGGACAATACTGGCGGACAAATCCCAGAGATTATCGTCTATGGTAGTCGCGGTACACCAGAGGGTATGGCCCAGCTCACACCTTATCCGGGTGGCTATTTTCAAATACACGGCATGAGTAAATTTATCACGCTGTTTGATGATGGATTGGTCGCCTCTAGCAAAGACAGCGCGCAACCCGAATTGCCACCCCAATACGTACACTATATTGAAGACGGCTGGGACAAAGCACCATTACAAGCGCGTAGTCAGCAAGCTATCGACTATGTTGCCGAATTCGTACCGACATTTCACAGCGCGCGTACGGTGGGTAATGCGCTATATGGCGGACAGCAGATACCTGGGAAAGACGATACGCTACGTGTTGCGGATGTAAGTTTATACTCCAATATACGTTATGCACGTGCTGAGAATGTCAAAGCGTCATCGACTTTGATTGCGGCAGATCAAGTTGTCGATGAGCTGGTTGAGCTTGGTTTGATTGAGCGTGACACAAAAGAAAACCAAAATCGTTATACTCATAATTGGCCTTACTTGACACAAAACGATAGCTCAGCGATTGATAAAGTCGCCCATGTACTGGCTGAACAACGTGGGTTTCCGTCACCGATGGCTGGTGTCAATCATAGTATTCCAGAATCAGCTTAAGACCTGGCTGAACGTTAATCGCTTGTCGATGATAAATGGCTTTTATGATTTGTAAGGTCTATGATCGACTGCTTTTAATGATAGTCTGAATCAAAACCTGTCCCAAAATTGAAGAAAAAAAAGAGAGGATAGCTAACTATCAGCTATGCTCTCTTTTTTATAAAAAATAAAATCAATACCTTATAGGGTTCAATACATTATAAAACACATGATTTTCATTTCAGAATACGGTTATAAATAGTAGAGACCTTATCTATTAGTTACCAACCATCTTTTCTGTATCGACGGCAGAATCTATGGTGACCACTGTCTTAAGTAGATCAATGGCGTCATCAATAGTATTACATACAACCAAACGCTCAAGATCTTGCTGCTTCATAAAACCTTGCTCAGTGGTGTATTTCAAGTGCTCAATCATACGATCATAGAAACCATTAATATTCAGGATAATCATTGGTTTTTCATGCTGATATAGCTGTCGCCACGTTGCAATTTCCATGATTTCTTCTAATGTACCTAAGCCGCCCGGTAAGGTAATAAAAGCATCAGCATATTCTGCCATTACTGTTTTACGGGTGTGCATGGTATCTGTCAGGTGCAAACGTGTTAACTGATTATGAGCAATTTCGTGCTTCAGCATAAAAGTTGGAATCACACCAACGGCTTGCGCATCCCCTTTGACAACTTCATCCGCAACAGCACCCATCAGCCCGATACTCGCGCCACCATAAACCAAACCCATGCCATTATTTGCCAGTGCCAAACCCAGTTCACGAGCCGCTTTTTCATAGACGTCGCTGTTTCCCAAACGCGATCCACAATATACGGCCACCAATGGCATCGTTAACGTTGATTTATCTACTGCTTTTTCTATATTGCTAATATCTTGGCTGGTAATGACTTCATAAGTATCGTTGTTAATTTTCATTTGCATAGAACATCCTTAATAGTGACAACACATGAATTTTCACTTGTTTTTATGTATATAGTTTTCGTTATCGCAAGGTATGAGATCAGAGCAATACCTTGTTATATAATCGCGCTTTTATCTTAACATAGCTGATGTGTTTGGGTAGTGACAACGATTTATCAACACGTAAAATAGCCTGCCTATCTTATTTAGCGCTCACTTTTTCTTTTGCTAGAGTGTCGGCATTAATACGCTTAATCAGTGCAGAATGTAGAGACGGCTGTATGTTGTGAATGTTGCCTATCATCCATTTAACATAGCTGATAGGTACATCTTTAATTGGCTTGCCCTTATGCTTACCAAATGGCATCTTGCTCACAGGAGTCGCTTTGTTCGAAATAGCATGTGCCAATGCAAAATCCGTCGGCTCAATCTCTAAGCGCTTGCAGCACGCTTTATAAAGCAAAAAACACATGCGTACATCACCTAGCGCATCGTGAGCGGCAATCGTCATACTGCTCGCCTCGCCTTTGCCCAATAACTGCTCGATACATTTGGACTGCCCATAAGCGCGCCATTCAGGAAAGGCTACCCGTGCCAGCCGCACAGTACAAATAAGCTTGGCAGATGGCTGACCAATCACTCGCCAATCGAAACGTACATTATGACCGATCAAATATGCCGGCAACTCAAACTTATCCAAATCAAAGCGCTCATAGCCGGCCACATCGGCATCGGTGATGCCATGAACTTTGATAACAACGGGCGATATAGAGCGACCACTATTAAAGTACTGCATCCACTCAAACCCAGTAGCCACATTGATGGTTGCTACTTGTATAGGTCTTGGGTCACGACCTTGATCCGTTTCAGTATCAATAATAAGCGCCGTTTCAACCCCAGCAGAGACATCATTATTATCAGAATTCTCGCTCATAACATATTCACCATCAATAACTGCCCCAGTATCTAAATATTCAACAGACCTTACTCATAACGTCCTATATTTATGGGGTTAAAAGCCATAGATAACAATATGATAGATAACAATGCGATACAGACCTTAAGTGACAAGACTTCTATAATAAAAGTTAAACATCACAAGACACTTAAGAGAGCTCAATGCTAGCAGATAAACGAGAGCAGCCACCAACGCCTTCATTTTTCGGTCACGTACTAAGCGTACTGATTAAGGCAGCTGTGTTAATCGTGCTACTATTTGTCTTTGATAAGCTGTTGCCCAGCATTAGTCAACAGACACAGTCATTCGTGGTCGCCAAGTGGCAACAGCTCAGTTTATTACAACAAGAGCTACCTACAGAAGACAGCCTGCCGAACCCACTACCAGGACAAAACCTAACCGATACTTGGGGTGCAGCACGCAGTCAAGGTCGCTCTCATGAGGGTATTGATATTTTTGCAGCGCGCGGCACTCCGATACAGTCAGCAACGCAAGGCATCGTCCGTAAAGTCGGTGAGAATAATTTGGGCGGCCGTGTGGTGGTAGTCGTTGGGCCTGGCGGCGCAGGGCATTACTATGCGCATTTAGAAGACTATGCTGATATCGCTCCTGACAACTGGGTAGACGTTGGCGATACGATTGGTTATGTAGGCGATAGTGGCAATGCCAAAGGTACACCACCCCACCTTCATTACGGCATCTATATTAACGGTAGTGCCGTTAACCCATACCCACTGTTGCAAAAAAAGTAAGGTCTGTTTAGGGTGCAGATCTAACGTAAGTGGCTGGAAACACCATGCTAAATGTCGAACCAACGCCTTCTACCGAGTCAATTTGCAAATTGGCCTCATGTTGATACAACACATGTTTTACAATTGCCAAGCCCAGTCCTGTGCCACCAGTCGCACGACTACGCCCTTTATCAATGCGATAAAAACGCTCTGTCAAACGTGCGATATGCTCAGGGGCAATACCAATACCATTATCTTCAACAGCAAACTTACAGCCCTCTGACGTCTTCGTCCAGCTGATGGATATGTCACCACCTTTTGGCGTATATTTGATAGCGTTAATCACTAAGTTAGATAATGCACTATTTAAGTACATCTCTGAGCCTTGTAGCCCATCATAAGTGTCTATCTGTAAATGAATAGTATGACCATACGCTTGGTTATAGGCTTGCGCATCATCATATACATGCGTCAGCAGCTTGGTCATATTAATATAATTGAACTCATGAGTTTCTTCGATTTCGATGCGAGATAGTAGCAGTAAATCATTTACGATTCTATTCATGCGTGCTGTCTGCTGGGTCATCAGCTCAAAACCACGTCGCCACTGTGGCGGCATATCAGGCTGATGTGAGAAGTTTTCTAGATAGCCCATCATCACTGTCAATGGTGTACGCAGCTCATGTGAGACATTGGCCACAAAATCGCGGCGCATTTCCTCTAAATGCTGTAAGCGCGTCACATCATAAATAATGAGTAGTTTTTCATCACCGAACGGCGTTATTTCGCACTTTAGGTAACGCTTAGCATCTCGCCATGACTCTATATGAACACCATCGTTCGGTATGGGTATCGAATGATAGTATTCACGAAACTCAGGCGCACTCACAAAGTCAAAAATACTTTGACCTTTAGACCTTGCTTGTAATAGGAGTAAATCTTCTGCCGCTTGATTCCACCACTCTAATCCATCATCATTATTCAGTAAAATAACTGCATCTCGTAGCGCTTGTACGGCGCTACTGATCTTTTTAAGTTGTGCTGTCGCATTCTGCTGGGCGGCTGGCTCTAACGCACCCTGTTGCTCATTTTCTATTGGCATTATCACGCTCATCCGTCATCCTTAGCACTATTCACTATATTACGTTGCAATTGCTATGACACTTTTTATCGTAAATCAAGTTGGTTCAATAAAGCTAGAAAATCGATAGCCTATACCACGCACCGTTTGTATCAACGTATCACACTGATGCGGGCGCAATAACGTGCGCAAACGCTTAATGTGTACATCAACGGTTCTATCTTCAATATAGACATTGCCGCCCCATACCTGATCTAGCAGCTGTGTCCGCGTATAGGCACGCTCTGGGTGGCTCATAAAAAATGCCAGCAATCGATACTCAGTGGGGCCGACATCGATGACTTTACCAGCAGCTGTCACGCGCTGGCTTTTGGTGTCTAAACTTAGCTTTCCAACTTCGATAGGCTTATCACTACTCAGCGCACTACTGCGACGTAGTACAGCTTTGATTCTAGAGATCAGCTCACGTGTAGAGAATGGCTTGGTCATATAGTCATCAGCACCCGCATCGAGACCATGAACTTTGCTATCTTCTTCACTTTTAGCCGTCAACATAATGACAGGGATTTCAGAAAGCATTTCGTCGTTTTTGAGCATACGGCAAAAATCAACGCCACTTTTGTCGCCAGGGAGCATCCAATCTAATAAAATAAGCGCAGGTCTATGATCAACCACTTGTTGATGCGCTTCTGATACGTCAACTGCCTGCAAGCTATCAAACCCTGCCATATCTAGCGTCATAACAATCATTTCACGAATCGCAGGCTCATCTTCAACAATTAAAATTTGCTCATTATACATACGGTATTCTCAGCGTTAGAGGACAAAACTTACCCTAAAAAATAGGCGCTAGTTGCTCGCCAGATTTTATCTATTAGACGGATTAATTATGACAGCTTAATGACATTTGTTTTAACTGCCTTTTCTTAATATCAAATCCAAGTGTTTAATTTACTTCTAATAAAAAATTCAACGGCCCATCATTGATACTCAATACTTGCATATCAGCACCAAACTGACCAGTAGCGACCTGAGAATGCTGCACCTGTGCATAGGCGACCAATTGTGCAAACAACGCTCGTGCGGCATCAGGGGCCATGGCATTGCCAAAGTCAGGACGACGCCCTTTGTCTGTCTTTGCCATTAGAGTAAATTGTGAGACTAGTAATAACCCACCACCTACTTGTTGGAGGTTTTTATCTAATTTACCATATTTAGCAGGGTTCTCATCATTTTCAAAGATACGATAAGTCAGAATTTTATCGATCATTTTCTGCGCACTTTGTAGCGTATCATCGTGACCCAAACCAATATATGCCAACACACCTTGCTCAATATTACCGACACAGTGTCCATCGATAGTAACACTCGCACCCTTTACTCTTTGTATTAGTGCTTTCATTTACTGACTCCTTACAGATTATGCTCATACAATAATATGCTGTCCATGGTAAAATGCAGCCACTCACTTGCCTATTAATTATTACATCAAACTCTATTTTGGTAACCTCATTATGAATTTATTCACCACTTTGCAACAGCTTGTCCCACAACAACAGCTAAGTAAAGTTGCTGGACGTTTGGCTGCCAGTCGACACCCTTACGTCAAACGTGCTTTTATCCGTAGTTTTGCAAAGGCATACCATGTCAGCTTGGACGAATATGAGCGCCAAAGCCTTAACGCTTATGAAAGTTTTAATGACTTTTTTACTCGTGAGCTCAAAGAAAATGTTCGCCCTATCGACACCACAGTTGACGGTATTGTCAGCCCTGCGGATGGTATCATCTCTCAACTCGGTCAGATTGACAACCATAAACTGCTCCAAGCCAAAGGACGCTACTATGACGTCGGGCAGCTACTCGCCGACAGCGAAGATGGTAGCTATTTTGCTGATGGTAGCTTTGCGACCGTCTATCTAGCACCTAGTAATTATCATCGTGTCCATATGCCATTCGCGGGCACCTTGACCAAGACACGCTACGTACCAGGTACGCTGTTTTCAGTCAATACCACCACGGCAGCTAACATACCTGACTTGTTTGCGCGCAATGAGCGCTTGGTTTGTATATTTGATACAGCCTACGGTAAAGCCGCTGTGGTGATGGTTGGGGCGATGATTGTCGCTGGTATCGAGACAGTAGCGACAGGCAAGATTGCCCGTACTCAGGATATTCAAGAAGCAGAGCATGACATGAGCTTTGAGAAAGGCGATGAACTTGGCCGTTTTTACTTAGGCTCAACGGCGATTGTCGTATTGCCAAAAGCCGCAAAGGCTGACTGGCAAGACAGTATGAAAGCCAATAGTGTGGTGCAAATGGGACAGTTATTGGGCAATATCAATACCAAGTAAAGTGTCCTTTCGTACAAAAACTAAAGCCCAGTTAGACGTCATGATTTGCGTCTAACTGGGCTCTTTGCTGACTTTAGCTGATACTAAGATGGTTCATGCTCATATCGAAAGCGCTTCAGTACCGAAAACCTTTCAATATTAAAAGTCTCTTAATATCGAAAATGCTTATGAATAGGATAAGCAAATAGGATGTTTTCTTCTTGTGTACCGCGTCCGATATTATGAATAATCATCGGAGTGCCATCGGGGGCTAATTTGTCTGAGACGATACCTATATGTGGTAAATTACCATTCGGCAAGCGCCATGACACGATATCTCCTGCTTGAAAACTGTCTTTATCGGTAATCGATAATGTCTGTCCATGGCGATCAAAAAACGCTTCAAGATTGGGTACACGGCGATGATCGATGTTTTTGTCCGTCGACTTTAACCCCCAGTTTTTTGGATAGCTTGACCAGTTGGACTTCATGTCATGATTGACCAATTGCTGTAGATCGATATTTTGCAGGCGATAAGCTCTAATGACGACATCCGTACAGACACCTGTTTCTATCGGTACATCACCACGCGGAAAATCCAATTTACGATAAGCAGGATCATAACTAGTGGTAACGCCGATTTGCTTTTTGGCATCATTTGCCAATTTATCACCACTGCTTACGGAGGTTGTTGCTTGAGATATTTGCGCCAAACCCAATGCACTGACTAAAACCAGTGATTTGCATAGTGTTTTATAAGTTACAGACATTCTCATTTAACCATCTCTTTTTCATTGAAACTATATCCTAGTACACTAACACGTACAAAGAATAAGTAAGTTGTAAAATCTTTAAGCAATCCAACCATCCACCTAGAAATATGTTAGAAAAACTTAAAACTAAGCCGTGTTGAACATTCACAAGTCAAGCAACCACCCCTGCTGAGTCGCGTATCTAATATTTTCTGCTAACCAGTCATGAATACTAGGGAAGCTGTCTTTGATAAAATCATGTGCACCGCTCACTTGCGAGCGCGTAACACCTAGCTCAATCCATGTTTTTCCTTCAGTATTTAGATTGAGTAAAAAAGGCAACAGTCGATCAACCACTTTTAGCAGCTGAGCCTCTTTGCTATCGCCCGTTTCTTGCTCCTCCCAGACCTCGCATAAATCTGCAATACCATTGCCACGCTCCGCTTGCAATCGAGCAATGCCTTCGCGCTCTTCAACGTGTGCAGTACTACGGCTGCTCGCATAAAGAAAGGTATCACCGGCATCAATCTCACCCAAATCATGTACCAGTGCCAGCTTTAATAACTTTTCATGATTGACATCCAGCTCAAACTGCTCAGCGATAGACCAGCAGGCCATAGCCAAATGCCAAGAATGCTCGGCAGAGTTTTCTAAGCGAGTGGTACCTGTGACATAGCTGCGACGATTAACGCGTTTTAGGGCGTCCAACTCTAATAAAAAATGCGTCACATCATCTATCTTAATGCGCTGAGCGCGATTGGAATCAGTCAATGATGGAGGCTTAATTGATGATGCTGGAGTGGCTACTGACATACTGTTCTCTAGTTTTTCTATGAGTTGCTTTAGCTTAAGGTCTTTTGAACACAATAATGTCTATTATACATGGTATTAAACGGTACCTTACGTTGACTCTATTTTTATCACTGTTTTTAAATGAGGACACACTCTAGATATAAAAATAGCGCTGATACTATCAAGCGCTATCTCGTTCACGACTATTTGCAACCTCTTATTAGTCGAGGTTTATTAGGGCGTGTTAATAAATGCTTATTAATAAAGGCCTGCATAACTCTGACCGCTCAATACTGGCTCAATAATACCTCATATCACAAGCTACTTGATCAAGTTACTAATGGTTTTAAAGGCAGGATCACGACTTGAGCGACACAGCTCAAACAAAATGGTTTCAACAGTAGTAATCACACCACCAGCACGGCGAATGCGGCGAATGGCTTGTTTTTTGTCGTACGGAAAACGCGAGCCAACTGCATCTCCAATAATCACGGGCTGCATGCCATTGTCTAATAAATCAAGAGCGGTCTGTAACACGCAAACATGTGTTTCTACACCAAATAATAAAACAATACTGCGATTCTGCTGCGCTAGGTAATGCCATGAATCATCGTTATCACAAGCGCTAAAGGTTACTTTTTCAAAGCTTTTAGCATTATTACCTTCTAATACCTCACGTATCTCCGGCAAAGTCTCACCTAGGCCTTTTTTGTATTGCTCATTGAGCATAATGGGGACATTGAGCGCTTGCAGACCTTTGATAAGCGTCACGGTTTTTTTAACAATATTTTCGTGGTCATAGATATGCGGGGTGAGTCGCTCTTGTACATCGATAATCATGGCTTGCGTGTTTTCACGGGCGATTCGATAAGTACGTTCGGTAATCATAGTAGACATAGTACACTCCTTGTACAACTGGCATTGTTGATTCGCTTTACACTTATTTAGTCATACTTTATTCAGTGCGTCAATGGCGATGTCTTCAGGTTATCAATAAGATAAAAAAGGCCTCACAATAAATGTAAGGCCTTTCCTTTTTGACTGCATTATTTTAGATTGTTTAAACTTAGGTTTGATATTCAACCATGTATCACTTGGTGATCTTATCTAAACACCATACCACCATCCGTTAAAATGGTTTGCCCAGTGATATAATCTGAGTCTTCCGATGCTAAAAATGATACTAAGTTTGCGACATCATTGGGCTGTTGTGGACGACCAGCCAAAATCCCACTCGTGAATTCTGTCCAAGCTTGCTTAGGCTCATAACCTTTATGGTCAACGAACGCTTGATCGATTCGCTCCCACATCGGCGTATCAGCTACCCCTGGGCAATAAGCATTGACACGGATATCATACTTCGCCAACTCTTTAGCAGTCGCATAAGTAAACGCACGTACAGCAAATTTACTGGCACAGTAAAGGCTTAACATCTCATAACCTTCGTGACCAGCGATGCTACAAGCATTAATAATCTTGCCAATACCTTCTTGAGTTTTCATTTGTTCAGCAGCAGCTTGTGTACCAAAGACAACCCCTTTCACATTAATATCGAGTACCCGATCAATCTCAGATTCTTCAATTTCTAAAAAAGGAGATACAGATTCTACACCTGCATTATTAACAAAGACGTCTAAGCGACCAAATTTATCTACCGCATGTTTCACCACATTAAACTGGTCATCACGTTTTAGCACATTACCTACTACCGCGCTAACGTCAAAACCAGCATCAACTAACTTCTTCTCTGCCTTTTTAAGGTTCTCTTCATTGATATCATGTAGCACAACTTTGAAACCGTCATTCGCTAACCGTGTCGCAATTGCATTCCCCAAACCGACTGCTGATCCTGTGACTACTGCAACTTTTGTAGATGTTGCCTTAGATGCTTGAGTGTTCTTATTGTCTGACATAATCGACCTCGTATTATTATTAGTTTACCTAAGAAAAATAGCTAGTCTGTGTTATCACTATTTAGGTCTATAGTGCACTCTATCAGATTATCATAAACAAACACTTAATGCTCCATTCACTATTTCGAGCTTTACAAAGAAGCTTACTCCGACTAGATTTTTAATAAAACTACTCTCTAGAA
>NZ_JBQSXG010000062.1:0-18474 GCF_052378005.1 Psychrobacter sp. AOP31-B2-9 | reverse complement strand
AAAAAAATTAACGAAACTGACGCTTGCCAAACGAGGTGCTGGCTTGCTTGGCTTTTCTAAGTGCCAGCTTGCGGTTACGACTGAGCATCATTTTGAGCTGCCATACTTTTTCTTTATATAACGTTGTCGCAGGCTGATGATGCATGGCATTGATAATACGTTTACTCGCCAGCACCGCATCAGGTGAGCGCTCAGAAAACTCCGTAGCGAGCTGCTTGGCTTGTTCAAGTGGGTTGTCACCACAATGACTCACTAGACCTAATGCCTGAGCTTCATCAGCATCAATAATACGCGCGCTCATAGCCAGCTCTTTTAAGACATCTTCACGCACGACGCCAAATGCTGATTGCGTTAAGCCCATATCAGGTACCAGTCCCCATTTAGCTTCCATGATAGAGAGCTGACAATCAGGATGACTAATACGCACATCGCAAGCAAGCGCTAGTTGCAGCCCTGCTCCAATACAGTAGCCTTCTAAGACTGCAATAACGGGGACAGGTAAATCACGCCACACCAAACATACCCGTTGGAAAGCGCTCTGCCATGGTTTTACTAACTCCCAAAAAGCAAAAGCTTTATTCTTTGGATGATTCAAATCACCCAAATCAATACCCGCACAGAACGTGCCTCCTGCACCATTTAATATCACCGCTCGTATCGTTTGATCTTTGCTAATACGACCTGCCAAAGCAATCAGCTCGTTCACTACTTTGAAGCTCATGGCATTTTTTTTGTGTGGGCGATTCAAAGTGACCGTTAATATATTATCAGTGATACCAACTTGTAAGGTCTCATACTTGTAAGTAGCAATCGGTTTCATAACAATCCTTATTAATGAATGAATAAAATATAGCGCCGATAACAATGATACTAACAGGCTTATCTCTACCCTACCTCAGCAATAACTGACTGTGACGGTACAATATAGTCAAAGAACCACTAGAGCACTCACTTTACTATGGTATTCCTATATGATTATTCTGTTAGATCATTTTCCAGGTCATATCATTTTCACTCAAGCGATGATAAGTCAGCTGAGGATAGCCAGATAAATCTAACACCTGTAAGTTATTTAACGCTAACATTAGCGCCTCGTAATACGGCTCAAGCATAGCAAACTGTGCAGGGGTGGTATGCTGTACATTCAATAAACACTTATCTTCTAAATCTTGACTGGCCTGACGTAGCTGTGGCACACCTGTATAACGACTACCGCCTAATATACGATGAGCAGTTTGTGCCAGCATATTGCGGTCTCTCTTTTCCCATGCCTGGGCTAGTGCCTGTTTTTCATCATTAATCGTATCAAGCATCATAATAATAAGCTTGGCTGCCAAATCAGGTTTATTTGCTGAGCGATGCAATGCATCTTGCCAATCCAAAACCTCTAAACCTCTAATTCCTTGATCGTAATCTCCTGACTCTGTATATGCTATCCGCTCATCATGAGAACTACCTATTGGTTTTTTCGGTGCAGACAATAATGGTACCTGTCCATGTTTATTTAAATGTAGACCTTCATAACGAGGTTGGGTTTCACGTGATGGTTCTCGCCTATAGTCGTCACGAGGCTGACTGTCACGTAGGTAATTGTCACGAATTTTTTTCAATGATAAAGGACGAGTGATTTTTTGTGGGTTTGTGATATCAGATGCATCATTCTTATCGGTTTCATCTCCTTGTACCATGGTGTAAGCTTTAGTAGCAGAATCAGAGGGCCAAGTTGACTGTATTTCAGCATCTCTATTTTGCAAATCATGAGGCTGAATACTATTACTCATTGAGTGACTAGTGACCGAATCGATAACACCAGTCTCTGTCTCTGTCTCTGATACCTCACCATCATACAAGTCAACGCTTTGTAAATCTGTGCTAGGCAGCACCATTAATTCTGATGTGTTCGATGTCCGTCCAAGCCATTTTTGTAGTACTTGTAGCAATTGCGGTTGGCTAATAGGTTTACCAACATAATCATTGATGCCACTGGCGATCAGTTTATCTCGTTCATCCGCTAAGCCATGCGCTGTCAGCGCTATAATAGGGGTATGATTATCATCACTTTCAATATCGCGAATCTGACGCGCTGCCTCATGCCCTGACATACGTGGCATTTGAATATCCATAAATATTAAATCAATATTATCTTTACCCTGAATAGCCGTTTTATCTTCGGTATTTGCATCTTCAAAAAGCGTACTATTAGATTTTTTATTCGCTTCATCGCGAGCTTCCGCTTTAGAGAGCTGAGTTTTACTTGACAGACTCTGCTTATCATTTTTCGATAATTTGGTGTGTTTAATCTGCTGCTTACTGATAATCTCTATGGCATCAAAACCACTACTTGCTGTCAAAACATGAATACCAAGTTCACTCAACAAAGCATCTAATACCAGTAGGTTGGGTAGATGATCATCGACTGCTAGAACCGTTACCCCTTTCCAACGTGGTTCTTGCAAACTGGTTGGTACAGTCCGCTTTTGCGTATCTAGCATGGCGTAGAGCTGTCTTTTATCCAATGGTTCATACAAAATATTGGCATGATAGCGATTCAATAGTGCCTGATCCGCAGCCACTTGATAACCAAATACCGCAAGCTTGCCTTGGTAATGCAAGCGAATCTGTTTGAGCAGCGCCATCATATCGTCTTGTGTATCATCATCAACGATGACCCAGTCCCAATAATTACCGCGTTCTTTTAATGATTCAAGCACACCTGGCAATGAGTTGGCTTGGGTCAGTGTAATCGGTAAATATTGCAAGCTGGCTTTGAGCACTTGGATAGAGGCGGCATGATTAATCCATACCAACACATTAAACTCATCGGTCTCACTCGCAAGCGGTGCCAAGACTGGCAGTTCAATCGTTTGACCAGTGGCTGCTTCTAGTACATCGACATGGGCTGGCATACGAAACCAAAACGTCGCGCCCTGATTGGCGATGTTTTCTTGCGCATTGTCATGAAAGCCAATGTCACCGCCCATCAGCCTAGTCAACTGCTTGGAGATGACCAGACCCAGTCCTGTACCACCGTATTGACGAGTGATAGATGGATCGCCTTGACTAAAGCTCTGAAACAGCATTTTTTGATCTTCTACAGAAATACCCTTTCCACTATCTTGTATACTAATCATCAGGTAGTTGTCACGGTGATCATCCAAGCTCACCCGTACGACCACATCTCCAGTATCAGTAAATTTAATGGCATTGCCCACAATATTGGTCAATACCTGCTTGAGACGCAGAGCATCACCGTTGATACGCATCGGTACATCGTTATAAAACAGCACCGCCATGCGCAAACCTTTCTCTGCTGCTACTGGCGAGAGCATATCTACCACATCATAAATGGTGTCATAGAGGTCAAACTCATGGCGATCGAGTACCAATTTACCTGCTTCAATTTTGGAAAAATCCAAAACATCATTTACCAATGCTAGCAAATGAGCTGAAGACTTACGTATGGTGTGCACATACAAATCTTGCTCAGGATTTAACTCACCATGACGTGCTAATAGATTAATAAAACCATCAATACTGTTAAGTGGTGTACGCAACTCATGACTGATATTGGCCAAAAAAGCAGACTTGGCTTGACTGGTCGATATGGCGGCATCACGCGCATTTCGAATAGAGATGTTTTGCATTTCCATCTCGTCAAAGGCCAAACGTAAATCATCTTCCGTTTGCTCTGCATGATCCTTAAGCTCTTGAAAGCTCATATGCAAACGGCGGAATGTCCTGACCAAATCTTGCTGCAGCAGATTGAGCTCACCATCTGATTCAACCGGAATGGGATAATACAAATTATCTACATGAGTGCGTTGTAGCTGCAAACGTAACTCATAGATTGGTGTTATCCAGCGCTTTGAATAAATATTTAAACTGAGTAATAAAATCAATATCGTGAACAAACCAGTAATCACTAGCGCCATGGCAATACGATAACGCGCAATATAAAGCGGCTCGTTATCCATATCGATTAATAACCACAGTCTTTGTCCTTCAAAATCGCCTAGCACACTGCCATAAGCAGTACCAATCGGTGTTTGCTTTTGTGACAAGAAGCTTTCTTTGGTATCGATGGATGGCCACGCTTCATCTAATCCGTAACCAACGGCGGTAAGCACCTGATTGTTTTCGTCAATAATAGCAATACGCTGTACGTGTTGCTCCGACTGCATTCGACCCAGCTTATCTTGGATATCTTCAAGCTTTGTGATAACCGTCTGAGGCGTATCACCTATATAAATTTCGCTAGTAACTTGCTTTTGCTCTTGCTCTAATAATTCAGGAATGAGCTCGGCAATCACTGGTGTATAACGAATAAGCACCGCTTCAGCCAAGACACCTTGCTCTGAGTTACTCGCACGCATGGTTTCATAAAAGACCAAAATACCGCCAACGGCTGCCAACACACAAATTGGTAAAAACACCAATATGATTAATTGGTCATACGCACTGCTTGTATCAAAACGTTTTTTATATGCCATGCTAGTGTTACTCTCTACTGGAATGTTTGCTACCTATTAATCGTAGCGGCAAACCATCCTACCTAATAAAAAATTGTCTAAGATCGACTGAATTGAAGATGCGCCCTAGATACTTCAGCCATTTTAACAGCATTTATAAACACAAATATCATCATCTATGCCATTAACCGCATACTTAGATTTCTTCTACTGGGACTTCTGATATATAGTAAATACCTGTTGCTTTAACATCATTTAAATTATCTAGCCATTTTCGAACGCCACTCATTTAACAAAATATATTGATGCCATCAGCGTAGCCAAAAACAAAATGATATAATGACTCAAATTTTTACTGGCTATCGCTTTGTTGCGACTTATTGAAGTGGCAGTAGTACAATTAACCACTAAATCATTAACTTACCGCGATAGCAACTGTAATCACACCTTTACTCGAAAACTAAAATTATATTTAAAACTTAATATCAAAAATTAATAAGGATACCTTATGTCCGTGGCAGCCATATCAAATGCTAATTTTATTACTCAGGTCTCCACGCTTGCTGACTGTGTCGGTCAGACACCATTGGTTAAACTACAGCGCTTACCTGACACAGAGCAACTAACAAATGGCGCTACCGTACTGGCCAAGCTTGAGGGAAATAATCCAGCAGGTTCTGTCAAAGATAGACCTGCTTTCAATATGATTTATCAAGCAGAACAGCGTGGTGATATCAAGCCAGGCGATATGCTCATTGAAGCAACCAGCGGTAATACGGGCATTGCTTTGGCCATGGTCGCCGCGATGCGTGGCTATCCGATAACACTATTGATGCCGACCAACTCAACCCAAGAGCGCAAAGATGCCATGATTGCCTATGGTGCGACGTTAATCGAAGTCGATGAAGGCATCGAGGCGGCACGAGATTTGGCGATGCAAATGCAAGCAGCGGGTCAAGGTGTTGTATTAGATCAGTTTAACAATCCTGATAACAGTCACGCTCACTACCTGACCACAGGCCCTGAACTATGGGCTCAAACTGGTGGTAAAATAACTCATTTCATCAGCTCAATGGGTACCACTGGTACGATTACAGGTGTGGCACGATATCTTAAAGAACAAAACCCCGACATTAAAATTATTGGTCTACAGCCTGATGAAGATGCATCTATTGCAGGTATCCGCCGTTGGCCTGCGGCTTACATGCCTGGTATTTTTGATGCGGATTTGATCGATGATGTGATGGATATCAATCAGCGCATTGCAGAGATTTATATGCGCAAACTGGCAAAAACAGAAGGTATCTTTGCAGGAGTATCTTCAGGTGCAGCAGCTTGGGCTGCGATACAGGTTGCCAAACAAAACCCAGACGCGGTTATCGCTTTTATTGTATGCGATCGTGGTGATCGTTATTTATCGACAGGTTTATATAATGTCAATGATAGCGTAGACCATACAGCACTATAATCTTATAAGAATCAATATTATAAATAGTCGGGTTTATCTATGACACAAGCATTACCTTCCGACCCTATACTGGTCTTTGATATCGAGACTGTCGCTGATACAGAGGGTGCGCGGCGTATCTACCCGCAGTTGGCTGAGCTCAATGACGAAGACGCACTAAGCGCATTGACTGCGATACGTATGCAAGAAGCCGGGCATGATTTTATGCGCCTGCCATTACAGCGTATTGTCTGCATTTCTGCATTGTATATCAAAGATGGCAAGTTTTCTTTATTTTCACTAACAGCAGATAAGCTGAGCGAAAGAGAGATTCTTACCAAGTTTTTTAGAGCTTTTAGTGAGCTTAAAAAGCTACCACAGATTATCAGCTGGAATGGCTCAGGCTTTGATATTCCGGTGCTTATTTATCGCGCCATGCAATACGATTTATCAGCGCCATGGTTATTTGAAGAAGGCGAGCGTATAAAAAACATGCGCTTTGACAATTACGTCAATCGCTTCCACACGCGCCACCTTGATTTGATGGATAGATTTAGTCAATACGGTGCCAGTCGCCGTGAAGCCATGGATGTCGTTGCACGTTTGTATGGCTTACCAGATAAAACAAAATTAGATGGCAGTATGGTTGGTAAGCTTGTCACTACTAATGACTGGCAAACGCTTTCTATCTATTGCGAATCCGATGTGATGAATACTTGGCTCATATATTTACGTTGGTTGCGCTTGACCGGACAACTATCGTCACAAGACTTTGATGCTTGGCAACAGCAGAGCTATGACTATTTAGCAGGATATACCCAAACAGATGGTCAACTGCGTCATCAGGACTTCATCGCTCATTGGTCCTCTGCACCCACATCGTGACATAACAGCATTACAAGCAATCACTTTTACTTTCATTTTTAGTTACTTATCATTAAGGCAGGTTTATGCAACCCACCGATTCAAAAACGGCTATAACCTCTGACGCGACGTCACAAACCAACGCTGGCCAAACTATCATCGTTCCGCCAAGCAAGAAAAAATCTAAACCATCATCAAAAACACGTCGTCGCCTAAAAGATGCCGAACCAATTCCTTTTACCATCGATAGATTGTCGCATGATGGTCGCGGTGTTGCCACCTATGGCAATGGTTTTGGGGTTGACGATGGTCATGCTGAAGACAAACATGGCAAAACAACCTTTGTCAGTTTTGCTCTACCCGGTGAAAGCGCGTTGGTCAAAATAACCAATAGTCGTAGCAGTTTTGAAGAAGGCGATGCCGTTAGCATTACTGCCAATCCAAATCCTGAGCGCACCGTACCACCCTGCCCGCACTTCGGTGTCTGTGGCGGCTGTAACTTGCAGCATTGGCAGCCAGAAAGCCAAATTACCTTTAAGCAATCTGTACTGGCCGAGATGCTCATCCATCAGGCCAATGTAACACCTGATAACTGGCTCGAACCCGTGGTCGCTGATCGTCTTGGTTACCGTACCAAAGCACGAATGGGTGTGCGTTATGTCACCAAAAAAGAAACAGCGTTGGTCGGCTTTCGCGAGCGTTCAAGTAACTTCTTAGCAGAATTAAATGAGTGTCACATTCTAGACCCAAGAATTGGTTTTGAAATTGAAAACTTAAAAGCACTCATTAGTACGTTAGAGAGTCGCAATAAGATTGCCCAGCTTGAACTGGCCATGGGTGAAAAGATACCTGAGCTGCCAGATGGCAACCAGCCCGTTGCGCTTATCGTGCGTAACTTAGAACCATTGTCAGACGCTGATATAGAGAAACTCAAAGTGTTTTTTGCAGAGCGTAATTGGCAGTTATATTTACAATCTAAAGGGGCTGACAGCATTCAGCGCATCGCACTGACCGATGCTGATGATATGAGTCAGCAGTTTGGGCGCTTGTATTATCAGCTACCAGAGTACGATCTGACGTTTGAGTTTATTCCGACTGACTTTACGCAAGTAAACTTATCGGTCAATCGCAAAATGACCAAACTCGCCTGCGACTTATTGGATCTAAAAACAGGAGAGCGCGTACTGGATCTGTTTAGCGGCTTGGGTAACTTTAGCTTACCACTAGCACGGCTTGTTGGTGAGACAGGGTCTGTAATCGGCGTAGAAGGCAGCGAAGCCATGACGGCGCGTGCAGCAGATAACGCACGACGCAATGGTATCCATAACACCGAATTTTATAGCCAAGACTTGACGCAGGACTGTACCGACAAACCGTGGGCGAACCAAGGGTTTGATGCATTGCTGATTGATCCACCACGCTCTGGCGCATGGGAGATTATGCAGTATTTGCCTAAATTTAATGCTGAGCGTATCGTTTATGTCTCTTGTAATCCTGCGACGCTCGCCCGTGATACAAAGGCGTTATTAGAACAAGGCTATCGTTTGACAGATGCTGGCGTGATGGATATGTTCTGTCATACGGGGCATGTTGAGTCGATCGCCCGTTTCGAAAAAATAGCGGTCTAGTCGTTCTCTGACGATATTTATCTTTATAAATGGCTGACATTACATAGCCTCGCTTGATTTGTCGCCTTAAAATGAGATAATAGTGAACAAATTTTCTATGTTGATTTTATTTATGGCTAGAAAGTTTTATATCTATAACTTTATATATTTTATGCACAGTTTATGGCTGCTAAAAATTTTTAGCAGCTCTATCGGTTTATAGTGAATACTTTTTGAATCATAAACTTATGGCATTCAAAAGATAAAATCAGTAAGTCAAACAAGTTCAAACACTACGAGCCGTAGACTAAATAATTTTGACACCGCTGATTGTATTTTTGGGGTTTGGTAGTAGAGTGTGTATAGTAGATGCAGTTATAATCAATTCAAAATAGCTAAGAGGAGTCGGCTATGGTAAAAATTCGTGAAGGATTGCCACTTGTGGATGGACAGACCACAAAAGCCGATAGTGCAACACTTGCGGCACAGCTGGTCGCGAGCCAACGCTCTCATCAGTCTGCCAATAGCTATGCTCAAATTCCCCTTGATATAAAATACCAGCTGACCACTCATAAGCTACATACTACGTTTGACCGTTCAGCATTACACACTATCCATAGTCATGATTCCCACAGCAATGATTCACATAGTCATGATTTAGAGCTTGATAATGAATATTCCAACAACCCGCTTTTAGATGAAAATAACCCTCTCGCTGAAAAAGAGCCAGAAGTCATTGATTTAGATCAGGTGAATATCGATGTCCCTACTTGGTTAGACAACGTGGCCAAGCGTATCGGACAAGACTCTGTACCCAACTTGCATGCTGCTTGTGA
This sequence comes from Psychrobacter sp. AOP31-B2-9, assembly GCF_052378005.1. Lineage (NCBI taxonomy): Bacteria > Pseudomonadati > Pseudomonadota > Gammaproteobacteria > Moraxellales > Moraxellaceae > Psychrobacter > Psychrobacter sp. AOP31-B2-9. The sequence goes on along the minus strand of NZ_JBQSXG010000062.1, from coordinate 9,251 downwards.
GTTCATTCGTAATCACATGAATACCAACGAATCTGAACGCTCAGGTGCTTATGTGACTGGTATTGGTATGACCGACATACTGACCTACCTTTATCAAGACGAAGACGCCCTTGTCGCGGCGATGCTTTATCGCAGTGCACGTAAAGAAATCATAAGCCTTGCCGATATTGAAAAGAACTTTGGATCGCATATATCTACTTTGGTCAAAGATGCCTTAGCAATGGGTAAGCTGTCTGAAATTATCGAAAATAATAAGCGTTTGGAAGATCACTTTGTCAACAACCAACGTGACCAGTTATCCAATATCTATAGCATGCTTATTTCCGTCACTAACGATGTACGCGTGGTGCTTATTAAGCTAGCAGAGCGTACCTTTGCTATGCGTGAGCTGACATTTTCTAGTGTCACTCGGCAAAGTCGTGTGGCACGGGAAGTCATGACCATTTATGCACCATTAGCGCATCGGTTGGGTATAGCGCAACTTAAATGGGAACTTGAAGACTTAGCTTTTCGTTATCTCGCACCTGATCGCTACAAAGAAATTGCCAAACTCCTCTCCGAAAAACGTAGCGAGCGTGAGTCTTATATTCAGCGTGTACAAGACCAGCTCAATGAAGCCTTAGCAGCGTCCAATATAGAAGCCGAAGTTTCTGGACGCGTCAAGCATATATATTCTATCTACCGAAAAATGAAGCTCAAAGGCTTATCCTTTGATCAGCTTTATGATATTCGTGCACTGCGGGTACTGGTCACCACGCCTTCAGACTGTTATCACGTACTCGGTCTGGTACATGGCCTATGGCGTTATATTCCTGAACAGTTTGATAACTATATTACCAACCCCAAATCTAACGGCTATCGCTCACTACATACCGCTGTTATTGCTGAGAAAAAATCTCTTGAGGTACAGATTCGTACCCATGAAATGCACTTTGAGGCTGAGCTTGGCATGTGTGCGCATGTCAATTACAAAGAAGGTCTAAAGAATAAAAAGGATAACTATCTCAGTCAGAGAATCAGCTCTCTACGTCAATTATTATCCATTAATAATGAAACACGTAATCAGCTACGCTCACCTTCATTAACAGATGACGAACTCGATGATACGGAGCTCGATGAAGAGGAGCAACTCGTTGACTTTGATGAGCTCGAACGTATTTATATCTTCAGCCGTGATGGCGATATTACCGAGTTACCAAAAGGTGCCACCGTTCTTGATTTCGCTTACTACGTGCATACGCAGGTTGGTAACCGTGCCCAAGCCGCGCGAGTCAATCAGCGCTATGTGCCATTGACTTATCAACTCAAAACAGGTGAGCAAGTTGAAATCATCACCAAATCATCACGTGAACCTAATCGTGACTGGTTGGTTGCATCCCTCGGTTATATTCATACCAACCGTGCACGCTCAAAATTAAGGCAATGGTTCAATAAACAAGACCGTGATAAAAACATCGAGATTGGTCGTCAAATGCTCAGCAAAGAGCTTGAGCGGTTATCAGTACATCCAAACAGCATTGACTTAAATGACTATCTTCAACATTTTAATGTCAATACCACCGACGATATTATCGTTGGCTTGGTGACTGGTGAAATTGGTCTAAACCAGCTCACTAGCCATATTTCTCGTCAGTTACATCTAGAGCCTGAGAGTCCTCCAGAAGACTTCATACTTAGTGTCGATAACAGAGATGCAGACAAACTCGATGCTTATAAAATCCATATTGATGGATTAGATAATATTGAAGTTCATTTAGCAGGCTGCTGTCACCCTGTACATGGTGAGCCTATTGCTGGTTATATCACCTTGTCACGAGGTGTCAGTGTCCACAATCGTGGCTGTCCCGAATATGCACGTTTAATAGAGCGTGATCCAGAGCGCGAAATAGAAGCAGCTTGGCGCGTTCAATCCGGTCGCTATCAACCAGTTGATATTCATGTAGAGGCATATGACAGACGAGGACTATTGCGTGATTTGACACAAATTATTGATAAAGAAAACGTCAATATCCGTCAGGTTCAAACCCTTAGTAATGACGATAATATCGCTTTTTTGAAGTTTCATATTGAGGTTTCAGGACTGGCTCATTTATCTAAGCTACTGGCCAAATTGGAGCAACAGCACGGTATCTTACATGCTCGTCGAGCTGTCGTCTAAACAATACCTTGGCATTGCCTATTTACTTAACAATACTCACTTAATAATACAGCCATTAGAAAAACATCATGCCTGAACTACCTGAAGTAGAAACCACCAAGACTAGTCTTGCACCACTGCTAACACAGCAGGTTGCTGATGTAAAAGTATTTCAACCTAAACTACGCTGGGCGATGCCTGATGATTTAGATAAATTGGTTGGTTTTACACTTGATAAGGTTGAGCGCAGAGCAAAGTATTTGATACTCAGTTTCTCATCATCACGATTCAATGCTAACCGTAATACAGCCAAAGCTGCGACGTTAGAAACACGTCAGCTGTTAATTCATTTGGGCATGTCTGGCAGCTTGCAGCAACACAGTTATGGTACCGATAAACGCAAACACGACCATTTAATCATAGTCTTTAATGATGTTGATAACACACCATCTCAGCTACACTACTATGATCCAAGACGTTTTGGCTCAGTGTTATGGTATAAAGATTATGGCACGAAACTATTAGACCATTTAGGGCCTGAGCCACTGTCAGACAATTTTACTGCCGATTACTTATATCAGCTCATTCAACGCACCAACTTACCAACTAAAAAACAGCCTATTACACGCCCTATCAAATCCATTATTATGGAACAACAGGTCGTGGTAGGTGTTGGCAATATTTATGCAACCGAAAGCTTATATTTATCAGCAATTCATCCCGCAACACCCGCTCATCAATTGTCATACGATCAGATTGTTGTACTAGTTGATCATATCAAAGTCATCCTTCAAAAAGCCATCATACTTGGTGGCTCAACGTTAAAAGACTTTACAGTTGCCAGTGGTCAAACTGGTTATTTTCAGCAGACATTAAACGTTTACGGAAGACAAGGAAAGGCCTGTCCAACTTGTAATACCATACTTGATAATATAAAACTTAACGGTCGAGCAAGTGTTTTCTGTCCGAGCTGTCAACCATCGATGTGAGCAGTATTTCAGACAGTTACTGCCTATCTCATTCACCATAAATATATCAACACAGTTATTTTAGGAAAACACCTTATATTTTTTCATTAAGGTCGTTATATCATGCGTATTTTTGTTGCTTATTAGCCCGCATCTTGCTTTAATAGCAATAGCACTTACATAAATAGTGCATACGGTTTATTTATCTGTAATATTTAACCTAGCTATCGTTGCCGCGATATTTCTTTTTGAAAATAGCAGCAGCCACCAATCATACTAATTGTGAATTTTAGGATATCGTTATGACTGTTAAAGCCAAGAATCAACGCACATTTAAGCAAAAAGCTTTTACTGTCGCCGCAAGCTTAAGTTTAATGGCCGCTAGTATGCAGCCTGCCTTGGCAGCAATAGAGATTGATGAAACGGACTTTGGACCTTCCTACGAAACCATGTTGGTCGATACTGCTGTAGGCAAACCTCTACAACTTGTGAGCGCTGTCACTGGTACGGCTCTCTATCTTGTTAGTCTACCCTTCTCCGTCATCGGTGGTAAAACCACTCAAGCACAGCAAAAGCTAGTTGTTGAGCCTTGGAGCGCGATGGGACGTTGCTTAGGTTGTACAGTTGCTGAAGACAGCTATTATAAATCACAAGTCACGGATGATGATATCGTGCGTATCGTGGTAGACCAACCATCAGAAATTTTCATTAATACCAATGACTATGTCGTGGTCAATCCATAAGCAGTTATTATTAGAAAACGTTCAATGATGAACACACTCTAAAAAACAACTTTGTAAAATGACAATAAAAAAGGCTAACCTCGCGTTAGCCTTTTTTATTATTTTATTCGCCATAACAGGCAGTCAAAAACTCTAAATGGATATAAAACAGCTGAGTGCATATGCTACTAATATTACATTTGAAGAGAGTAACCCTGTAGCGACTTTCTGACTATAGCTTTCTTTATTTTGAACCATTAGTATTGCTAAGCTTAGCACTAATTTCACGCAGCAATTGCACCTCTTCTGAAGGCTCAACGACTTCTTCTACCACTTCTTCCACTTCATCAGCACGGCGCATCTTATTGACCATTCTCACCATCATAAAGATAATAAACGCCAAAATAATGAAGTTAATCAATACAGTAATAAAATTACCGTATGCTAATACAGGTACACCCGCTTCTTTAAGTGCATCATAAGTCATAGCAATACCGTCAGGAGCATCACCTAACACTAAGAACATATTCTTAAAGTTGATCTCGCCACCGAAAATAAAAGCGACAAATGGCATAATAATATCGTCTACTAAAGATTTTGTGATAGTAGCAAAAGCGCCGCCAATGATGACGCCAACCGCTAGGTCCATCACATTGCCTTTTAACGCAAACTCTTTGAATTCTGATGTCATGCTCATAATGTATCTCCTAAAATTTTTTCGAGTATACTATATTTTATGTGCTACACAATAAACCATCTGACAACAGGCAACATTTTAGTGTTATAAGGTTATTTTTACGTATTTATTACTATAGTCAGAAAACTCTAAGATGCACACAAGACAGCCATAATACTCAACCACCTTACTACATTCAGTATAACTATTAATTAGGCAATAACACTCTATCTAAAATAAAAAAGGCTAACATTGCGTTAGCCTTTTTTATGAAAACGTTCGAGCTAAGCAGGCCTATTAAGCACCTTTTTTACCACGACCATGACGCTTACGCTCACTTTCAGTCAAGTAACGTTTACGGATACGGATAGCTTTAGGTGTTACCTCAACCAACTCATCATCCTGAATAAATTCAAGTGCTTGCTCAAGCGTAAACTTCACTGCTGGAGTCAATGTTAATGCTTCATCAGTACCACTAGCACGGACGTTAGTCAACTGCTTAGCAGTAGTCGGGTTAACCGTCATATCATCACTACGAGAGTTTAGACCAACAATCATACCCTCGTATACTTCAAGCTGTGGCTCAGCAAATAACTTACCACGTTTTTGTAGGTTGAATAGTGCAAAGCCTAAACAAACACCTTTCGCCATAGAAACAAGTACACCATTAGTACGACCACCAACATCACCAATCTTCTGTGGACCGTAATGTGAGAAGCTTGATGTCATAATTCCTGAACCTGAAGTCAAGGTTAAGAATTCAGAACGGAAGCCGATCAAACCACGTGCAGGGATAGTCGCTTCAATACGCATACGACCTTTACCATCAAGTTCCATGTTAGTCATTTCGCCTTTACGTAGACCAACTTGCTCCATGATAGAGCCTTGATGATCTTCTTCAATATCAAAGACAACGTTTTCATACGGCTCTTGTAGTTTACCATCCACTTCTTTAACAATAACTTCTGGGCCTGAAACACCCATTTCAAAACCTTCACGACGCATGTTTTCGATAAGTACAGATAAGTGAAGCTCACCACGACCTGATACTTTAAATTTATCAGGAGACTCTGTGTCTTCTACACGTAGTGCCACGTTATGAATCAATTCACGCTCAAGACGCTCACGAATGTTACGTGACGTCACAAACTTACCATCACGACCAGCGAATGGTGAGTTGTTTACTTGGAAGTTCATTGAAACTGTAGGCTCATCAACCGTTAGCGCTGGTAATGCTTCAACGTTAGCTGGATCACAAATTGTATCTGAGATATTAAGTGCATCAATACCAGTGATACAAACAATATCACCAGCCTGTGCATCTTCAACATCAATACGATCAAGGCCGTGGTAGCCCATAATTTTTAAAATACGGCCATTACGCGTACTACCATGCTTATCAATGACAGTTACTTGTGTGTTAAGTTTAACTTTACCACGCTGAATACGGCCAATACCGATAACACCAACAAAGCTGTTATAGTCAAGGCTTGAGATTTGCATACGGAACGGCGCATCTGCATCAACCTGTGGCGCTTGTACAACATCAACGATGGTTTTGAACAGTGGCGTCATATCATCAGCTAAGTCATCAGCTTCTAGACCTGCAATACCATTCAATGCTGATGCATAAACAACTGGAAAATCAAGCTGTTCATCAGTTGCACCTAAGTTATCGAACAAATCAAAAATTTGATCCATAACCCAGTCAGGACGCGAACCAGGACGGTCAATCTTATTGATTACAACAATAGGCTTTAGGCCTTGCTCAAACGCTTTTTGCGTTACGAAACGAGTTTGTGGCATTGGGCCATCAACAGCATCAACAACTAAAAGTACGCAGTCAACCATCGACATGACACGTTCAACTTCACCACCAAAATCGGCGTGACCTGGGGTGTCAACGATGTTGATACGATACTCTGTCTCTGAAGATGTATCTGTCCAACGGATAGCTGTGTTTTTAGCCAAAATGGTAATACCACGTTCTTGCTCAATATCGCCTGAATCCATTGCACGTTCAGCAATGTTTGCACGGTCGCCAAAAGTACCAGACTGATGTAATAACTTATCAACCAAAGTTGTTTTACCGTGGTCAACGTGGGCAATAATTGCAATGTTACGCAGGTGTTTGATATCGTTCGCCATATAAAATGCTCGTTTCGTCTTAAAAAAATGCAGTAGCATTAAGCGCCGCTGGATAAACCTTTATCATCAACCAGATAGATATTGAGTATTTACTTTTAGACGATCGCACAGTGTGTGCTATTAATCAAATAATTTCAATATAATCAAGTATCTACACTGATAAATTCATCATACAGATAGCTATGCTAATGTACATTCTGTCAATTTACAGAATGTTTGGGTCGCTAGTATAACATTATTGATTCATAAATTTATGTAATAACTTACTTTTCTCAATACATAAATAAAAAAAAGCCACCCAATGGGTGGCTTTTTTTGTAACTATATATTTATATTACATAACCAGTTGGCTATTATTTACTGAACAACCATATCTTTAGTTTGTTCAACAGTCATTGTTTTGTCACCAGTAATGATGGCATAAACACGACGGTTCATAGCACGACCTTCTTCAGTATCGTTTGGCGCGATTGGGTTGTCATAACCATAACCAACGGTTGATAGACGGTTTGGAGCAATACCGAATTCATTAGTTAGCATAGATTTAACCGCAACGGCACGAGCTTCAGATAGACGTTGGTTATAACGTGCTGAAGGACCAGTTTTAGAAGCATGACCTTCTACACGTGCTGTAGAGTTAGGATACTCACGCATCTTCTCTGCTACTTTAGCAATCTCTGGTTGATACTGTGCTTTGATAGCTGATTTGTCGTTATCAAAGAATACACGTAGCTCCATTTTTAGTTCGTCAGTAATGTCTACTGGTACTGGGCAACCGCGTTCATCTACAACTACGTTCATTGGAGTGCCTGGGCATGCATCGATGCTATCAGGTACACCATCACCATCAGAATCAAGATCAGATTCAACTACTACTACTGGAGTAGTGTCGATAACTGGCTCTTGCATTGGTGGTACTGCTACTGTAGGTGCTAAATGGCCACCAAGTACAACTTCTAGACCGGCCAAAGCCATGCCTTCCCACCAGTTGTTATCAAAGTTATGAATCGCACGAGCTTCACCACGTAGGCTTAAAGCGTCGTTGATACGATACATAGCACCTAGACCTAGATTACCAATAGTATCTTTAGATTCTGCAACTTCAGTACCAGCGTTAACTGTACCTACAGAAGAACCTTCAGCAGCAGTATAAGTTTCTTGGTTCTCTACTTTGATCTTAGACTGACCAGCACCAACCAACACATATGGCTTGAACGCACTATCAGTGTAACCAGTAAACTCTTCAGTACCAATTAAGAAGTTACCAGAAAGCATGGTTTGTTCTACGTCAAAGCGGTTAACACCAGCTTTTGCAGAATCTTCAGAGGCTTCGCCGTTTGCACTTGACACACCATACTCTACTTGGAACTGAGTAGAAGGAGTTAACTCAATACCTAGTGCAGCACCAGTGTATAGGCTACTTTCTTTAGCTACGCCGCCATTATTAGGATGACCATTAGCACCATTAAAAGGAGTACCATCGTCGATGTTATTACCATCAGCATTTACGTACAAGTTTTTACCAGTTTTAAGAATTTCGCGTTGCTCGTCATGAGCTTCGCCAGTGTAATGGTAACCTAGTAACAATGGGCTAATAGTTACGCCAGCATTAGCTGCTAAAGGTGCAGCCGCTACAGCAACCAGAGCTAGAGCAATTTTATTCAATTTCATGGACTTCCTCCAAAGGATAATTTTAGTGATGCGTTAAGCAAAACCGCTTCTCAAGATGCTCTAAAATAGACATCTTTTACGAATTTTAAGTGACAAAGCAAAACCAATTAAGGAGTAGCTTAGCGATTATCAATTCAGTTTACAACTTTTTTCGTTAACGAGCTACACATTATTACACGATAATGTCGTAACTAAAACACAATAACCAGCTTAAGTTACCTAGAACTAACACACCTTACGCTTTTTATCTTTTGTATGTCAGTTCACAATAGATAGTAAACCTAACAGTATCTATTGTCTGAGCTTATTTTAGTACAGTTAGTATTTTTTCTCTATTATTAAAACCTGTCATTCACTAATTGAAACATTTTTTGACAGTAGACATATATTCTGTATATATTAGATTAGCCAACATTATTCTATACATATGTAAAGCAGACATGGTTTTAAATTTTAATACACCCAATATATTAAAAATACTGTTTTTGGTACATTCTATTAAATTCAAAAGTAGTACAAAGCAACCGAGTGTAGAGGTATATGTGATACTTCAAGCGAGGTTAAGTTAATGCTTTTATGGTGGAATGACTATCGCTGATATTTCCAGAACACGTAACTAGCCAATAATAAAAAGCGAGATCGTTTTGTTGAACAACATTACTCACTATAGGTAATCAAACCTCATGACATTGCTCTATAAGATATCGTCAAATTATGACAAGCTATCTACACGTTTCTCACTTATATTGCTATCAATGAACGATGAGTTCATGCGTAAAAGGCTTAGCTTATATATAACTCGAATCTATAGCGTGTTTTTTTGGGGAAAAACATACAATAAAAAAGTCTCAAGACAAACCAAGGATTTTAGAAGCAAACAAGGTTTTACGCTGGTCGAGCTCATTGTCACTACAGCAGTGTTAGCAGCT
>NZ_JBQSXG010000061.1:0-18568 GCF_052378005.1 Psychrobacter sp. AOP31-B2-9 | reverse complement strand
AGTTTAAAATAGCAAAAAGCCCTCATTATTATGATGAGGGCTTTTTTATGAGGGACACGCCCTAGTTTAATTGATAGTTATCTACGTGATATCTAATGATAAGCTATCGGCGCCTTCATCTAGATTGGCTGTACCATTTTTGCTACTAAGCTTAATTTTTAGGCGCAAATCGTTAGGAGAGTCAGCATGAAGAATGGCTTCTTTATAAGTGATCTCTCCTTGCTCATACAGGTCAAATAAGGCTTGGTCAAAGGTCTGCATACCACTATCTCGTGAGCGCGTCATGACACCTTTAATTTCATGAACTTCACCTTTACGAATATAATCACTGATGAGCTGTGAGTTTAATAAAATCTCAATGGCTGCACGGCGACCTTTACCATCAGGGGTTGGGATGAGTTGCTGAGCGATAATAGCTTGCAAGTTAAGTGACAAATCCATAAATAACCGGTTGTGGCGATTTGGTTCAAAGAAGTGAATAATACGATCAATGGCTTGGTTAGCATTGTTGGCATGTAAGGTTGCAAATACTAAATGCCCTGTTTCTGCATATTGAATGGCGTAGCTCATAACCTCACGGTTACGAATCTCACCAATCAAGATAACGTCAGGTGCTTGGCGCAAGGTATTTTTTAGCCCTGCTTCAAATGAGTGGGTATCAATACCGACTTCACGCTGCGTCACAATACAACCACGATGTTGATGTACAAATTCAATAGGATCTTCGATGGTAATAATATGACCATGAGAGTTTTGATTACGGTGTCCTATCATGGCAGCGAGGGTCGTAGATTTACCAGTCCCCGTTGCCCCTACTAGTAGAATAATACCGCGTTTTTTCATAGCCAGTTCTTTTAACGCTGGTGGTAAACGCAGTTCTTCAACGGTAGGAATTTTATTTTCGATCTTCCGTAAAATCATTCCTGCCATATCACGCTGTATAAAGGCGCTGACACGAAAGCGTGCTTGCTGTGCCTGATCAGCAATGGCAAACTGACATTCGTTTGTTTCTTCAAACTCTTTTACTTGGCTTGGCGTCATGACACCTTTCACCAAGCGCATGGTTTGCTCTGAGGTCAAGGGGGTTTTGCCGACAGGTAGAATTTTCCCATTTACTTTCATGGAAGGTGCTACATCAGCGGTAATAAAAAGGTCAGAGCCATTTTTATTGATCATTAACTGTAATAATTTATCAATGTCCATATCGTACCTGTACTGGATATAAATCGATTAAAAAAAGATCTAAAGTCATGTTTGAAAGATCGCTAATAACGAACAATAAAAATAGGCCTACAAGAATGCATCAGGCTGTTTGGCGTACGGACGAGCAACGTCTTTACTGATAGTGCCTTTGGATACTAGATTTTTTAGTGTTTGATCAAGTGTAATCATACCGTCGCCAGCACCTGTTTGAATAGCAGAGTACATCTGAGCAATTTTGTTTTCACGTATCAAGTTACGAATCGCGGGCGTACCTAGCATGATTTCGTGTGCAGCAACACGTCCACCTGCTTGGCGCTTTAGTAGGGTTTGCGAGATAACCGCTTGTAGTGATTCTGATAACATGGCACGAATCATGTCTTTTTCTTCTGCAGGAAATACGTCGATGACACGGTCAATTGTTTTAGCAGCTGAGCTGGTGTGTAGGGTACCAAATACCAAGTGACCAGTTTCTGCAGCAGTCAATGCCAAGCGAATGGTTTCAAGATCACGTAGCTCACCAACCAGAATAACATCCGGATCTTCACGTAGCGCTGAACGTAATGCAGGTTCGAAACCTAAAGTATCACGATGAACTTCACGCTGATTAATCAAACTCTTTTTGGAGTCATGAACAAATTCAATCGGGTCTTCAATGGTCAAAATATGTTCTTTACGGCTTTCATTGATATAATCAACCATGGCTGCTAGCGTTGTTGATTTACCAGAACCTGTTGGACCAGTGACCAATACAACACCACGCTTAAAGTCTGAGACGCGTTTGAATACTTCACCCATACCTAGATCTTCCATCGTTAATACTTTGGAAGGAATGGTACGAAATACGGCTCCAGCACCGCGATTTTGATTAAAAGCATTTACCCGGAAGCGTGCTAAGTTAGGAATTTCAAAAGAAAAATCCGTCTCATAAAACTCTTCAAAGTCAGCACGTTGCTTGTCATTCATGATGTCATAAATAAGCTGATGCACGACTTGATGGGTCATCTCTGGCATATTAATACGTGTCATTTCACCATCGACACGAATCATAGCGGGCATACCGGCTGAAATATGTAAATCTGATGCTTTGTGCTTAACGCTAAAGCGTAGCAAATCTTCGATGCTTAAATTATTTTTTTCAGCCATAATTAGGTATTCCTATCAATCAATAAGGGTAGGACAAAAGAGCATAAAATTGCGTGGTCAATAACCAATAAAAGGTTTATCTTAAATCAGTTATGATAATAGAAAATAAGCCAGGGCTTTTACCATTACTACTATATTCAGTAGTATATGTTAAACCATGTAACAATATAATAACAAGACTGTCGACATTTAACCATCTACTAGGCTAAGAAAATGTAAATTAACCATTCACACATTTTATGGACGTAGGTGTGACTATGATATTGTTCGATGATGAAGAAGGCTTGTGGCAAGTTTAACCTTGAATAATAAATAATATTGGCAAAAACGTTAAGAGTCATTGATTGAAAAATGTTTAAATTATCTTTGAGAGTGTTATATGAATAAGAGTGAAAATAATGTTGATCAGCCAGGTTTGATAGAGAACTGGCGGCAAGTCTGTACTCAAATGTCTCAAGCGTGTGATCATGCGGGACAACAAGCCGAGAGTGTTACGTTATTGGCTGTTTCTAAAACAAAACCTGCGGATATGATAGCTGTCTTAGCGCAGCAAGGGCAGCGTCATTTTGGTGAGAACTATCTACAAGAAGCCATTGAAAAAATGAACACGCTAACATCAAAACCTGAAAGCCAAGATATTGTTTGGCACTATATTGGCAGTATTCAGCGTAATAAGACCCGTGATATTGCTGAAAATTTTGATTGGGTGCAGACAGTAGAGCGTGACATTATTGCCAAGCGTTTAAATGACCAACGTCCCGCTGAGTTACCACCATTGAACGTTTTGATTCAATTAAATATTGATAACGAAGAAAGTAAGTCAGGCTGTTTGCCAGACCAGCTATCTGAATTGATAGCTACCATCAAAGGATATGAGCGGCTAGAGTTGCGTGGATTAATGATTATTCCTGCTAAGGCAGATACTGATGCTTTTTCTCGTACCAAGCAGTTGTTTGAAATGGTTAAGCAAAACCATCCAGAAATCAATGCTTGGGATACACTAAGCATGGGTATGAGTGGTGATATGAAAGAAGCAATTGCTGATGGATCGACGATGGTACGTGTTGGTACGGCTATCTTTGGTGCAAGATCTTAAACTAGAATGTGTTTATAGATTCATGGGCTAAGGCAGGTCTTCAATTCAATCGATAGTCATCTGAATAGAGCAACAATGGTTAGATATTGCTAAACATCATCCAATAGCTGGTCAATACGCCCTAATATTATCTGCGCTATTTTCTTGTTTGACGGTGATTGGTCTCATCGTTATCAGCATTTTTAAAATGACGATAGGCCCTAATTTACTTGCTCATACTTAATGCTGTTTTAATCAGACAACATCATCAATGATAGTTACTAGCATTTGAGTGATTTTGAGATTATCGGTGGCGATAATTTCAAAGCGATAATTGGCATACTCAATAGTATCTGTTTTCTTTGGAATTTTGCGGAGCATATACATCATAAAGCCACTGATGGTTTCGTAGTTTTGATTGCGTGGCAGATTGACAATGCCTAAAGTGCGAACAACATCTTCAATGGGTGTCATACCATCTATTAACCATGAATTGTCTGTACGTTGGACGATAGGCTGCTCTTCTAGAGTCACAAGCTCACCCATGACGATACTCATTACGTCCTTGAGTGTGATGACGCCTACCACTAGTCCATACTCGTTAACGATAACGGCAAAGTCAGCCCCCATGGATTTAAACATCTCTAGTACTTCAAATAAAGACAAGGTATCAGGCACGAAGAGTGCAGGCATCAATAACTCTTTGCTTGTCAAACTGACTTCTTGCTGATTGAGAATCAATGCTAAAAAACTGCGTGACTCGACATAACCAACAATATGCTCTAAGTCATCGTCATGACAGACCAAAAATTTGTTATGTGGCTGATCAATCATAACCTCGACAATTTTTTCAGTGCTTGTTTTGGTATCGAAGTAAACAATATTTTCGCGTGGGTTCATCACCGAGGTGACCGTACGCTCTTGCATATCAAAGATATTTTCTATCAGATGATGCTCTTGTTTTTTAAGCACGCCAGCTTCGGCACCAGCATCCATCACGGCATAAATATCTTCTGGTGTCATATCATCATGACGTGTGGTGGAAATACCAAGTACTTTAAAGAGGGCATTAGCTGCACCATCAAATACCCAAATGATGGGTTTAAAAATAAAAATTAACAGCATCATGGGTCGTACGAGTCGTACAGCAATGGTATCAGTGTTTGACATTGCCAATCGTCTAGGCATCAAGTCAGCGAGTAGAGAAAACAAGCTGGTAATCAATACAAATGATATAACTGATGACATCGCTTCATTATCAAGCAATATCCGTAAGTAAGGACTAATAGCTGACTCTCCTACTGCACCAGCCGAAATCGCAACAGCGTTTAAGACGATTTGTACGACAGTGATAAAGCTACCAGGGTTGTCCTGCATTTTTAGAACGTCAAGTGCACGGACATCGCCTTCTTTTGCCATGATTTGCAGCTTAATTTTGCGACCTGCTGCGATGGCAATCTCAGCAGCAGAGACAAAGGCACTTAAGGCCAGCAATAAAATAAGAAAAATACTAGCAGTTAGCAAACTCATGACATACTCGGTAAAAATAGGAATTAACAATGAAAGTGATGAATGGTGAAATGATGGTTTATAAAAAATCAACTTATAGAACCTAAAAAAGCTGGGTAAGCACCCAGCTAGTTATAAAGCAATTCAAATTTTTGTACAAAATCTAAACTATCAGTGCTGTCACTATTTTAGGTAATAGAAATTGGACAAGCACTGATATTTAATCTTGTTTAGCCTTTTATTGACCACTTATTGACTAATGGATAGCGGCGCTCACGTCCAAAAGCTTTGTGGCTGATTTTGGTACCTATTGGTGATTGCAAACGTTTGTATTCGCTATTGTCTACCATCTGGATGACCTTCGCGACCATTGCAGCATCGAAACCTTTATCAACGATATCTTGATAGCCCATGTCCTCATCGATGTATGACATGAGGACATTATCTAGTACATCATAGTCAGGTAAACTGTCTTGATCTTTTTGATCTGGACGCAGTTCAGCTGATGGTGGGCGGGTGATGACGCGCTCAGGAATGACAGGAGTGTCTTCTAAACGATTGCGATAACTGGCTAATTTATAAACCTGTGATTTATAAACATCTTTTAGTACATCAAAACCACCTGCCATATCACCGTATAATGTCGAGTAACCAACGGCCAATTCGGACTTGTTGCCAGTGGTGATCACTAAATGACCAAACTTGTTAGATAGTGCCATTAATATAACACCGCGAGCACGTGCCTGAATATTTTCTTCAGTGGTATCTGCAGGAGATTTATTGAACAGTGGTGCTAGGGTATGACGGATGCCTTCTACGGCATCAAATATAGGACAAACCGTATAAGATACATTCAAACGACGTGCTTGCGCTTGTGCGTCTTCTAAGCTGATTTGAGAGGTATATTCATAAGGCATCATAACGGCATATACTTTGTCAGCGCCCAAAGCATCCACTGCGATACATAATGTTAAGGCCGAGTCTATACCACCTGATAGACCGACAATGACACCTTTGAATCCTGAGTTGTTGACATAGTCGCGTAGGCCCACAACAAGCGCCTGATACATTTCTGACTCACGGCTTAGTGTCAATGGTTCTTTATTTTGGTTATCAAACTGGGCTGTTTTGACGTCTAAAGTAGCCAGAGTCAACTGGTTCATAAAGCGCGGAGCTTCGTGTGCAACACTACCATCAGCCTGTATCGCCATAGAGCCACCGTCAAACACCAAGTCATCTTGGCCACCAACAGCGTTGACATAAATGATTGGTAAGTTGTTTTCGCGGCTGCGCTTGGCAAGCATTGTTTTACGATTTTCTTGTTTTTCGATTTCAAAAGGTGATGCATTTAAACTAACGATTAGATCTGCACCTTGCTTTTTGAGCTCAGCAACAGGGCCTTTTTCCCATAAGTCTTCACAAATCAGTAGACCGATGGTGATACCTTTATAGTCAAATAGGACTTGATTACGACCTTTATCAAAATAACGACGTTCATCAAAAACGCCATAGTTTGGCAGGATTTGCTTATGGTAAAAGCCTTTTTGATGACCATTGTGTAGGATGGCAGCAGAGTTGAATGTACCATGATGATCGACATGTGGATAGCCAACAATCATCACGATATCATCAATATCGCTTAAACTAGAGAGCGCATTTTTGACGCGACCTGATAGGCTTGGGCGTAGCAGCAAATCTTGTGGAGGATAACCCAATAGTGCGAGCTCTGGGAAGATAATGACATCTGCGCCTTGATCGCGTGCTTTTAATGCTAATGAGCGCATTTTTTCGGCATTGGTGGTGATATCACCAACCAAAAAATGTGACTGAGCCAAAGCAAAAGTAACGGTTTCTTGTGATTTCTTAGTCTTACTGGCCTCGGTTGAGGGATTTATATTGGGATTATCAGTGTCTTTTGACATTGTTATTGTTCCTATCGATATATTATTTAAAATTTGATGGGTCAGTATTGATTTAAAATAAAATCATAGTCATCCGAAGTTAACTAAAAATAGCACTTTTTCATATTGAGTTCTAATATTGAATCTATATGATGAGCTTAAATGATGCATAAATTATTACATAACGCTTGCGAGATATAGTGTTTACGAAGGTTTACGCATAATATCCAAAATTATGGAGCCACTCTAAAGGTTAGATCTTATGATGGTCTATAGAGAGTCGATAAAAGAGGGTTGTGGCATATAGTTTGATAAAATCGGTGGCAGTGTAATGGTTAAAATAAATAAGACCATACAGACCTAACTATATTGAAAAGCTTAAAATAATTGCTTTAGTATAACATCAATTGTCGCTACAAATAGAACGCGCCAGTGAATTAGCTCACAAGATATTGCGATAGCATGTCAATGTGAAATGGACTATTAGGGCATTGTTTTTATACATTAAACCGATGTACTCATTTTTATCTGCTAGTGTTCTAGTCTGGTAGGCTGATGCGCAAAAAGTTGCAAGTAAAGATTACAACATAGCGTTATATAGTTACTGTATTTTATTGCATAATAAGTGCTGATAATAACTTATTGTTTATCTTGCTTTGGTCAAAATTATAGTCGGTAAATATGTTACGGTATTCTATGATTTAATACTTGCAAAGTAGGCTTTAAAGCATTTTCTTATTTAGTTGATTGACAACCCTCGCTAATGGATGCCACTAATGGACAAGGTCTATAAGTTGCGCTCCATCTCACATTTATAAACTCGTCAGCGGAGTCATAATAGGTCTTTGCTGTCTGCAATTGGTTTATACGCTATGATTGAAAATTGGACAAAAGAGTTTATTATTCAGCGCTTATTGGCCATTACTTTATTGGTCGTGCTGTTTGTATTGTGTTTTCAAGTGATACAGTTTTTTATCGTGCCAGCACTATGGGCAGCTATTTTAGCGTATGTGACTTTTCCAGTTTATAACTTTTTTTATGAAAAGGTGAAGCTGAGTCCCAATTTTAGTGCTGCCATCATGACGATGAGTATCTCTTTAATGATAGGTATCCCACTTGTTATTGGCGTATTTATTCTACAACAAGAAGCTTTAAGTTTAATCAGTCACTTGATATATCGTATCAAAGTTGGCTATTTAGATGTGCCGGACTCTATTAAGGACTTACCTATTGTAGGTCAGCAGGTCAAAGATGTACTGTGGAGAATTAATAAAAATCCTGAAGGAACGCTAGAAGCCTTTCGTGTTTGGGTGCAGTCACATTTATATTATGGAAAAGTAGCATTTGATGTGGTGTTTAGTAGCCTTGCCAAGCTAGGTATGGCGCTGATGACGTTATTCTTTTTCTATCGTGATGGCACCAGTCTTATTCGCCAAATCCGCCAAGCATTACGCAATATTATTGGTAATCGAATTGATGGATATATCGACTCTGTGGGTACGACCACGCGTGCTGTAGTATATGGTATTGGTCTAACTGCATTAGCGCAGGCGATGCTTGCGGGCATTGGTTATTATTTTTCTGGCGCACCAAGTCCTATTTTATTGAGTATATTAACCTTTATTATTGCACTAATTCCATTTGGCACGCCGTTCGCTTGGGGCGGTGTCTCTATTTGGTTGATGAGTCAAGGGCATACGGCAGAAGGTATTGGCTTAGCATTATGGGGCGTATTAATCATTAGCTGGGTTGACAATCTAATCCGTCCTATTGTTATTAGCGGCGCGACCAAAATCCCATTTATTATTATCTTTATTGGGGTACTAGGTGGTCTGACAGCATTTGGCTTTGTTGGCTTGTTTATTGGTCCTGTGGTACTGGCCATCGGACTTGCAGTTTGGCGTGAATGGATATCGCAGCATAAAAATGAAATATTTGCGCCACAAGAGATGGTGTTGTCCGATAGCCAAGCATCACCACCAGTAAATGAACCTAAATAAAGCTATTTCTATAGAAAAGCTATAGCTGTTCGACTATGTTATTAATTATGTGGCAAAACCATGAAGGGTAGGGTAAATACTATTAAACATATTACTATTTTGGCGGATAGCAATATCGCCAGTTTGGACAAGTTTTTTAACGCATCTACACTTGCTCAATCATCAGAGCAGGCTGTAGATATCATCACTGTTGCTGGACGAGATATCAATGCATCATTACTTGCAGAAGTGCAGCCTGATGTTTTATTAATCCGTTCGGTGACGCAAGTAGATGAGGCATTGTTGGCTGGTAACAATAGTGTGCAATTCGTTGGTTCTGCAACCATCGGCACCGATCACGTTGATCAAGATTACCTAATGCAGCGTCGTATCACTTTTGCCAATGCTTCAGGTTGTAGCAAACACTCTGTCGCGCAATATGTATTGACAGCGGTTCTAACGTTGCGTCCACAGTATTGGCAACAACCTATGACCCTTGGTATTATTGGCTTGGGAAATATTGGGAGTACACTTGCTCAGTATGCCAGTGATTTGGGCTGGCAAGTCTTAGGTTATGATCCACTATTACCAAAATCCAAGCTTAATAATGCGAGTTTAGAGCAGGTGCTCAGCCAAAGCGATGCGGTTAGCTTGCATGTACCTCTGACAAATGAGAAAGGTGATGCGCATCCTGGAGGTAGCAATTATCCAACACGGCATATCATTGATGCCGACGCATTGGCCATGATGCCTGCTGATACAATACTCATTAATAGTGCGCGTGGACCTGTAATTAATGCGGATGCGCTGGTAGCAGATATTGAGCGTACTGGGCGACAAGTAGTGCTTGATGTGTTTGAGCATGAACCTCAGATTGCAGAGCCTTTATTATCCAAGCTTATCTTTGCTACACCGCATATCGCTGGCTATACGCTAGAAGGTAAGCTGCGTGGTACGCAAATTATTTATGATGCGCTATGTGAAAAGTTAGCAGTCACACCTGTTCAGTCAATGCAGGCATTACTACCGCTTAACTTATTTCTATGGTCTGAATTAAAGGCGCATCCAGACAGACTAATAAAGTTTTATGATATTAGGCAAGACGATGCCTCCTTGAGAAGTAAGGAGGTCGATGGGCAGGTAAATGGTACTGATTTTGATGGATTAAGACGTGATTATCATTTACGTCGTGAATGGCAGTTTTAAAAATCAAACACTCAATTACCAAACTGATTATTTATCAATCGTAGTAGACCACAAATGACTCAAGCAAATAACATTTCTGCGCAGCCTATTACTTCTAAGTCTATCAGTTCTAAGCCTAGCTACGCACCGACCATGGCATTATCTATGGCGCAGCAGCGTGCGCGGTTTATAGGCAATATCCGTCAGTTTTTTGCTAAAAAGCAAGTGTTAGAGGTGCAGACACCGCTATTGTCACAAGCCGGTAATACCGATACTTTTTTGCAGTCAATCGCGGCACAAGTCACTTATCAAGACAAACCACAGACCTATTATTTGCACACATCACCTGAATTTTCGATGAAGCGTTTATTGGCTAGCTGGCAGGTACCTATCTATCAGATTTGTCCTGTTTTTCGAAATAATGAAATAGGCGTGCAGCATAACATTGAATTTACGATGCTCGAATGGTATCAGCCAAATTATAGTTTGGATGATATGGCAGTTGAGCTTGGCGAGTTATTAGAAGTGCTTTATGGCAGTTCTGTAGTGATGAGTCACTATCGTTATGTCGATGCCTTTATGGATTTCGTCGGTATACATCCACTGACAGCCAGTCTTGGCGCATTACAAGCAGTGGCAGAAGATAAGGGTTTAACAGGCTTCGACTTTAACAGTGAGGCGAGTAGAGCCGTGGATACTGAAGAAGATCGACGTCAAAGTTGGTTGGACTTATTGTTTAGTCATGCAGTCGAGCCCAACTTGGGACATGATTTACCAACCTTGATTATTGAGTACCCACCAGCGACGGCGGCTTTGGCAAAAACGGCATTAGATAAAGAAGGTAATCGTATTGCCAAGCGTTTTGAGTTGTATATTAATGGCGTAGAGATTGCTAACGCTTATGACGAGTTAGCAGATGGACAAGCGTTGAGAGCGCGCTTCGAGCAAGATAATGAGTTGCGTCAGCGTCATAATCTACCACAAATGCCAATCGATGAGCATCTACTAGCGGCGTCTGATGATTTGGTACCTAGTAGCGGTATCGCAGTTGGTATAGATAGGCTGCTAATGGTCATTACAGGAGCTAGCAGTCTAGAAGAAGTCATCCCCTTCCCAAGTGGTTTGGCATAGTTACTCTCTAATAGTTACTCTTTAGAGGCTAAATATTATTACTCATCTAATAATATAATCTCAAATAACAGCCATAAAAAAGCGAGTAAACCTTTCGGCCTACTCGCTTTTTTTTGCTTTAGTGATTATAACTGTGCGATAGCATCGTTAATAGCCGTGTCACCATTGCTCATGCTAAAGACTTGCTTGATGGTGTTGTCAGCATTTAGTACAGTGGCTAAGGTAGCAGCGACATCTTCAATTGAGTTCTCACCTGCGTCATCACTGTTAATAGTAATTTTGCCAGTTGCCTCACGCTCTTTCAGCGCGCCTGCTTGGACTATGGTGTAGTCCAAAGTGCTGTCGTTGATTAACCATTGGTCAGCATAGTGTTTACAGATATAGTATTCTTTTAGGTCGGCAATTCTATCCCATTTACTGGTATCTAATGAGAATACCGTGCTGAGCATGATATAACGTTTGATACCTTTGTCTTGCGTTGCTTGGATGGTTTTGACTGCACCATGCAGATCCACTTCTAAAACGTCTTTACCACCAGAGCCTGCAACAAAATAAACGGCGTCGATATTTTGGTCTATTTGCGTTTGAATGTCTTCTTTTTCAGCAGTAATGTCTAGGTCTAGTTGACTGTATTTTTCATCGTCAAATAGTTTTTTATCTTGACGAGTAGTACCTATCACTTGATGATTGTCAGCCAATAACTGCTTAACCAAATCTGTACCCACTCGACCGCTTGCACCAATTACTAAAATTTTCATAATCATTCCTATTCTTATATGCGTTGTCTTTCGTATAAACTGTATTTTTTAAAATAAATATCGAAAGTAATATCAAAAACTGATTATAGGTTAACAAAAAAATCGGCACGCTTCGTTATGAAGCGTGCCGATTACATAGTGTTTGGTTATAGACTGTATAGAGATTGAAAGAAATACAATGTTAGAAGTTAACGTACCAGTTTATTTAATCCATCGGCAAAGGCTTTTTTGTCACGATCACCGTAAGGCTTCTGTCCGCTCATCTCTTGTAGCTCTAGTACACCAGTACCACGCATGGTGTCCATAAAATCACGCATATTAAGCTTTTGCTTAATATTGTTTTTGTCATAGACCACACCGCGAGTGGTCAAAACCATGCCACCTTTGTCCAATATATCGTTGGCTAAAGGTATGTCGCTAGTAATGGCCAGATCGCCCGGTTGTATTTGCTCAACGATATAGTCATCTGCTTTGTCAAATCCTGACGGCACCACTGTCATAGTGAGCAGTGGTGACTTGCGCAGTTTAATTGGCTGATTGGCAACGAATATCGCCATGGTTTGTGTGCGTTCAGCTGTTTTGATAATCAAATCTTTGGCGATCAATGGTACTGAGTCTGCATCCACCCAAATCTGCATTATTTCTTAGCCTTATTTTCTTTTGCCGCTACAGTCTTATCGGATGCGGCAGTCTCATTGCTTGATTCAGCATTTTCCACAGGTTTTTCAGCATCAGCATGCTCATGATTATCTAACGTTATTGGCTGCTCATCAGCTGCCACTGATTTTTTCTCAAGTCCCATTTTATTGGGTAGAGTCGCGACGAGCTTGGCTAGAGCCGGTTCTAAATCTGCCACATCATTGGGCATTAAAGTAATATGCGCAATTTTACGATCGTTACGTTCGGCTTTATGATAGCTATGATAGTGTACACCATCGATATTTAGCACGGCGCTGATGTCAGGATATTGCCCCAAGACATTGAGCATAATCGCTGGATGGACATTGTCTGTATCACCTAATGGCAGATTGACCACCGCCCGAATATGATTTTCGAACTGGCTAGTAATTGCGCCTTCGATACTCCAGTGCCCAGAGTTATGGACACGTGGGGCAATTTCATTGGCAAGTAACGTGTCATGACCACGTGCATCTTTGGTCACAAACAGCTCAAGCGCCATCACACCAACATAGTTTAGATGGTTCATGACAGTGGTAATGGCATCTTGAGCTTGCTTAAATAAATGGCTAGTACCAACAGCAGGGGCTTGGGTTTTGGCTAAAACACCTTGATGATGATGGTTTTCGACCAAATCATAACAGCGAACCTGACCGCTTTGTGCACGTACAGCGATAATAGATAGCTCGCGGCTAAAGTCAATAAAACCTTCGGCAATCAATGGTGCTGGCGTTGGTGTCAGAGAGCCTTTACCTGTGACCGCATCTTTTAATTCTTGCCAAGCAGCTTTGATATCGCTGTCTTGTTTGATGACGAACTGACCTTTACCATCATAACCACCACGGCTGGTCTTTAGGACGATAGGTAGGCCTAGCTCATCACAAGCTTTTTTTAATTCAGCTTCAGAATTGACAGCCATAAAAGGTACTGTGGCGATATCAAGGTCATTAAACATTTGCTTTTCTTTGAGACGGTCTTGTGCGATATCAAGAGCCATTAGCGGCGGAGACATGCCATGTTTTTTACCAGATTTTGATAACTCAGTAAGCTGTTCGACAGTAGATGTCGGTGTGTTTTCGAACTCAAGAGTAAAAACATCAGCGGCTTCGATAAATGCTGCTAATTGTTCGCTATGAAAGACGCGTCCATATAAGCTGGCAGGGCAGTCAGCGTTGTCTTCTAAAAAAACACATTGATAACCAAGTGGCAAGGCGGCTTCGGCAAGCATCATACCAAGCTGACCACCGCCTAAAATACCGATGGTACGAATGGTTTGGGTAACGGGATAAGCGTTTGCTGTAGTCATGGTAAGCTCTTTGAGTAAAAAAATATTGGTGTATTAAAATAGGAAAAGGTGCACTGTATGCACCTTGTATTAAATAAATCTTAGTATTAAGTAAAACCCATCTAAAAATAAATATCAAGTGAATAAGTTTGGTGGTCACTTTGCTTGAGCTAAGAATAATTAGCTATTGATGATACCGGGTGTTGGGCTGGCTAGAATGGTTTCGGTTTGCGTCTCACGTAAGCTGTCTAGTTTAGTCGCAATGGTCTCATCGTGTAAGGCTAAAACTTGAATCGCAAGCAAAGCAGCATTATAAGCCCCTGCTGTACCAATCGCTAATGTCCCAACAGCGACACCTTTTGGCATTTGTACGATAGACAGTAAGCTATCCCATCCGCTGAGCATCGATGATTTTACAGGAACACCAAAGACAGGTAGCGGCGTTTGGCTGGCGCACATGCCGGGTAGATGCGCAGCACCACCTGCACCAGCGATGATCACTTGTAAGCCCTTACCTTTTGCATTTTTGGCATAATCAAATAATCTATCAGGGGTACGATGTGCTGAGACTACTTCGCACTCAAAGGCAATATCAAAGTCTGCGAGTAGTTGTGCCGCACTGCTCATGGTTGCCCAATCAGATTGCGAACCCATGATGATACCAACTTTTGGTTGACCAGCAGGAGAAGTGATAGGTCCGTTTTGTTCAACAGTGTTAACAGTCGCTGATGTGGTGCTCATGCTTTGATATCCTCAAAAAGACCATCATACAAAAATTTTGCCGTCTTCGTAAAGCCAAGTTTACTTTTTAATACTATAGATGAACAATCTTATTGGGATTGTCGACCTATATCAATGTTTTCATCATGTCGATGTTGTACGAAGTTTTCAGGTTTGAGTGGTAGAGGCTGCTGAGTATCGAGCTGATAACAAGTAAGGTAGCCGCTATCTACTGCAGCTGAATAGTCGGTACAGACAACCTTTTGGCTAAGTGGTTCAGGCATACCCGTTAACCAGTAATGACCAACAAAGACAGGTTTGTGCGTCTTTATAGCAAAGTTGATGTTTTCAGCCATCGCATCTTTGGGAATTTGCGCCATAGCTGATGAAGGCGCACGTGCAATCTCATGCAGTGTGCGTGACTCTAACTCATCAAGCCACCAACGTACCCGTACCCGTGAGCGTTTAGTGCCTTCTTTATCAATCATCACCAAACCATCAGGTAGTGGTGTTTCTACACCTTTTAATATTCGTTCTAATGCATCAAATGCGGCAGATCCTTCTTTAGAGGTGGCGATTAAGCCATCAGGCGTTAAGCAGTTATCGTCATTCAGCAAAGGTTTTAGTACTGCCATGCTATCTACATCCCAGCAAGCATGTACAAAGCAGGCATAATCAGTTTCGATCCACAATGGAATCTCATACAACCGTTGTAGCCAATACTGATGAGCTTCGGAATCAAATGGTAGTTCTGCTAAAAATGCCTCATGCTGGCGTACATGCACCTCATTGTGTGAGCGCAGATATTGAGTAGGGTTATCAGGATCGAGCGTGGCAAAAGCCAGTGCATTGTACTCATGATTACCCATCACCGCATCAGCCACACCAGCATCTAGCATGGCAAAGACAATCTCTAGTGTCGCTACCTGCTGTGAACCACGGTCGACCAAATCACCGATGAATAGTGCACGATGACCTGCGGGCGGCATAAAGCACGTACCATCATGCACGTAGCCTAATTGTAGTAGTAGGCCGACTAACTTGTCTGCATAACCGTGAATATCACCGATAACATCTATAATCATAATTAACTATTACATCTTAATATATAAAAAAAGTGAGTAGTTTATAACAATACAATAGGGTTGGTCATTATCTGCCAGAATTTCAGAATTTCAGAATTTCAGAATTTCAGAATTTCAGAATTTCAGAATTTCAGAATTTCAGAATTTCAGAGTATCAGAGTATCAGAGTATCAGAGTATCAGAGTATCAGAGTATCAGAGTATCAGAGTATCAGAGTATCAGAGTATCATGACTTGAGAGCATCATGACTTTCGAGCATCATGATTTTAAAAAGTGGCTGCTAAAGACTAGGCGACAACAAAGCATTGATAAAATGTAACAATATGCGCGGATCTAGAATAATCGTGGCTATTACGCCAAAAGCACCGCCCCACATATGCGCCATGTGATTAATGTTTGAACCACCACGTTTATCTGCATAGATGCTATAAGCGACATAAGCGACAGCAAATAATATGGCTGGAATAGGAACAACGGCAAACAAATAGATTTTTTCCCATGGTGCGAGCAGAATAAAAGCAAATAAGACAGCTGACACACCGCCTGAAGCACCAAGGCTCAAGTAACTGGCATTTTTTTTATTTTTCAGGTAGCTTGGAATCATTGCAACAATAATGGCCAATACATAAAAAATCACAAAGCCATAACCAAATAAAAATGACCGATACAACCCTTCAATCGCGCGTCCAAAAAAATACAAGGTAAACATATTAAAGAGCAGGTGCATACTGTCAGCATGAATAAAGCCATGCGTTACAAAGCGATCCCATTGGCCGTTGTTTACCGCTGGTGGATAAAAAATTAGTCGATTAAACAAGGTTTTGTTTTGCCATGCTAATAAGCTGACAATAACGGTAATGATAATAATCAGGGTCGTATGATCGAACAACGGGAAATCCTTAGGCTACGCCTGATATGGAGCAGCACTATAAATGGCGATGTGACAAATAATTAATAGTGAATTATTGAGCGCTAATATTAACAACAAAGTTATACTAATAGTAGTTATGATGCTATGAAAAAACTATTGTGCGACAAAACAATGCACTTTTATGCTTTTATAGTCAATAATATAGCAATGTGTCAGACATAGTACGTAATGCTTCGTATGATGACCGTAACGATGACTGCTGATTTATGACTGGCTCTAATATAGTCACAGCACTCTAAAATGGCCATAAGACAGCCGGCTTCAGATTGTAGAAGTAGTGCCTTTAGAAAAGGTAGCACTGTAGCAGTTTATGGTTTTCTGACTATATATAAAATAATAATGACCACCTCATTCTTTTTCAGATGTAAAGCAAAGGCCGCAAGAGGCAATAATTTATGAGTATTATCGACCAATTAGAAAAAACCGTTACTCCTGCTGTATTAGGGGAGTGTGATAGTAAGGACAGCGTGGCTTATGTCAGTCTACTTGAGCAGTTTTATGCCATTTTAGCAGCGCGCCTCGCGTTGCCAGAGATTTACTCGCAATTACTTCGCACAGAGGAAGTTACAGACCAGTCGCTTTTCAAACAGTTATGGTCAGAAAATGATATGCAGCAGGTTGTCATCCAAGAGCTAGCAGCGACACATCATATTGACGATTCGATTACTGAACAGTTACTTATAAACTCAGCACCATTGGTTTATAGCGAGCTTAAAATATTGGCCAATGGCCAGTTTTTACCAGCATTCCTGCAAGGAGAGCAGTCAGCGTTACGTAATTATTTGCCAGTATGGGCGGCAGAGGTTATCAATGCTTATCAAGACAGCGACAAACAATCTACCTCAAGCAGCATCGCAGATACCATTACTGTGCCAGTAACTGACAATCCCTCAATTACTTCTTTAGATAAGCCTGATGAGTTCAGTGCAGGTACAAGCTCAATTATCACATCGACATCGCTTGATATAGAAAATACCACGGCAGAAGATGATGAAATACCAGCATCTGACGACGATTTTTCTATGAATACTGATGCGATTCATGCCAATCCTTCAGATCATCATTTGGCAGAAAGTGGTAGCAATTCGCGAGGAAAAGTACGTACCCGCAGTCAGCGCAATGATTTATTGGTCAAAATAATATTATTAATAATAGCTATTATGGCGTTAGCACTGGCGGCTTGGGCCATATTAATTAGGCCTAATAACGTTCCACCGGTAGAGCCTGTTGTGCCAGAGCCTGTCGTTGCTGCACCCATGCCACCTGTAGAAGTATTGACGCCAGTCGAGCTCAACGTTGGAATGGACAACAGTGGAGGGCTATCTAGCTGTAGTGCTGTTGTTGGCGATGAAGCGCTACAGAATGCATTGCAACAAGCACTTAATACCAGTTTAGGTCAACAAGCGAGTAATTGTGAGCTAACAGTACAGGAAGGCGTCGCTACCAGTATGGCGAACCTACCTACGGAGGTGCTGCCTAATATTTTTAATCTGCTCAGGGCTGTGCCATTTGCACGTTTAGAGTTGCAGAATGATCGTCTCACGTTGGCCGCGCCAGATAGTATGTTATTGCAACGACTGGTTACGGATATCCGCACGTTGGTGCCAGCGATGAATATAGAAAGCACGGCGCCATTGCCATTACCTGAAAACGTCAATAATAATGAAACGGCAGGCATGGACGATCAATTTGGAAATGAGGGCACAGCTCCAAATGATCAGTATGTTGAAGGCTATAACGATAGTGAGCCTAGAGATTTCCAAACTGCAGATGATGATACTGATGATCGCATGTTACCTGTACCTAATCCTAACAGTTTTGACAACAATACTCGCAGTGAGCCGACTAACAATACTCCTAGTAATGTACCGGCGAGTAGTCCACCACCAGGTCCTTTTTCAGAATCAGAAGTGGATGAAATGGCAAATACCGTGATTATTGCTGAACCTGCGCAAGTAAGACAATAATCAATTTGATAAAAAGAT
>NZ_JBQSXG010000060.1:0-18780 GCF_052378005.1 Psychrobacter sp. AOP31-B2-9 | reverse complement strand
CAATAAGAAGGTCAAATCCAACACCACCAAAACCAATAAAAAGGTCAAAGCCAGCACCAACACCATCAAAACCAACAAGGTCAACATCACCAAAACCAACTGTAAGCCAGCCAGCTTCTAATAATACTCCTGTATCAACTGATCCATTTAAAAATGTACGTCCAAGAAATTAATTGCTGAGGTAATGAATTATGGCAAAGCAAGATAGTGTGCAAAAGAAACTCGGAAAAGTACGTGCTCCTCGTGTACACCTTACCTATGATGTCGAAGTTGGAGATGCGATTGAAACGAAGGAAATCCCTTTCGTTGTCGGCGTCTTAGGAGAGTTCTCAGGGGACTCGAAACTTGAGCAACCTCGTTTTAAAGATAAAAAGTTTGTCGAAGTGGATTTGGATACTTTCGATGAAGTGATGTCAGGTCTAGCACCGCGTGCCGCCTTCCGTGTCAGTAATGACTTGAGTGATAAAGGCGGTGAGTTTGCGGTTGATTTGGCATTCAATAGTATTGATGACTTCCGTCCAGAAGCCGTTGCGGAACAGATTGATCCATTAAAACAGTTGGTGCAAGCACGAGATCGTTTAGCTGATTTGCGCAATAAAATCTCAGCAAACGAGAAGCTAGAAGATTTGCTAGATGATGTGCTCAACAACACTGAGCAAGTCAAAAAAATGGCAGAACAAAACCAAACTGATGGTGAGGATTAATCGATGAGTGCTCAAGCCCAGCAGAATATAGCAACGGATTCGGTCAATAGCGACAACTACGACCTATTAGAAGAGATCGTGAATAAAAGTAACGTTGCCAAGTCCGATGACGAAAAGAATCGTGCGAAGTCACAAATTGCAGAGCTCGCTAATGAGGTTATGCAAGGTACAGTGACATTGTCAGATAATTTGACAGCTTCGATTGATTCTCGTATCGCCGAAATTGATGCACTGATATCTAAGCAATTGACGACCGTCATGCACGCGCCTGAGTTTCAAAAACTAGAGTCTAGTTGGAGAGGTTTGCACTACTTGTGTAGTCAAACGCCATCAGAATCTATGTTAAAAATTCGTATGATGAATACTACTAAGCGCGAGTTGACCAAAGACTTTCAGTCTTCAATCGATTTTGATCAAAGCACTTTATTCAAAAAAATCTACGAAGAAGAGTTTGGCAGCTTTGGTGGCGAACCCTATGCTGCCATCATTGGTGACTTTGAGTTCAATCGCCAAAATTCAGATATGTACCTGCTTGAGCAAATGTCCCATGTTGCAGCAGCAGCACATGCTCCTTTCATATCAGCCGCATCTTCTGAGATGTTTGGTCTTGATTCATTCACTGATATTGGTCGCCCTCGAGATTTATCAAAGATATTTGAAACCGCTGAATATATACGTTGGCGTGCATTTAGACAATCAGATGACTCCCGCTATGTGGCGCTGACTGCGCCTAGATTCTTAGGTCGTTTGCCTTATGACCCTAAAGAGGGAACAGTGGTTGAAGGCTTTAACTTTACTGAA
This sequence comes from Psychrobacter sp. AOP31-B2-9, assembly GCF_052378005.1. Taxonomy (NCBI): domain Bacteria; kingdom Pseudomonadati; phylum Pseudomonadota; class Gammaproteobacteria; order Moraxellales; family Moraxellaceae; genus Psychrobacter; species Psychrobacter sp. AOP31-B2-9. Next base: position 17,275 of record NZ_JBQSXG010000060.1, on the reverse strand, counting down.
GATGTTTCAGGCAGTGATCATAGCGATTATTTGTGGGTGAATGCTGCTTATGCCTTTGCTTCAAGACTGACTGATGCTTTTTCTGATTACCGCTGGTGTGCCGCTATTCGCGGTGTAGAAGGTGGTGGTTTGGTTGAAGGCTTACCAGTTCATACCTTTAAGACAGATGAAGGGGAGTTGGCGCTCAAATGCCCAACTGAGATATCTATTACGGATCGCCGTGAAAAGGAACTCAGTGACTTGGGCTTCATACCGTTGGTTCATTGCAAAAACACCAATTATGCGGCATTTTTTGGCGCGCAGTCAGTACAAAAAGCCAAGACTTATCAAAATGATGATGCCAATGCCAACGCTTCATTGTCTACACAGCTTCAATATATTATGGCAGTGTCACGTATTGCGCATTACTTAAAAGCCATGATGCGCGATAAAGTCGGTAGCTTTTTATCACCAGGTAATGTTGAGACCTTTTTGAATAATTGGATTTCTCGTTATGTCTTGCTAGATGATGGAGCCTCACAAGAAGCTAAAGCACAGTACCCACTGCGCGAAGCTTCTGTACAAGTTGTAGAAGTGCCAGGTAAGCCTGGTGTCTACAAGTCAGTGGTCTTTTTGAGACCACACTTTCAACTTGATGAACTGTCTGTTTCTTTGCGTTTGGTTACCCAACTACCGCAGTCTAGCAACAGTTAATCGTTTATTAAAAACCAATGTGTAATTAAAATTTTTAAAACAAGGTATGTGATATGAAGGATATTTATATTAAGTTCAGTGGCAAATATAAAATTGATGGCGAGTCTCGTGATAGCGAGCATCAAGGTTGGCTTGAAGTAAATACTTGGGATCACTTGATTCGTCAGCCTAAATCAGCGACTGCAAGTAGTGTTGGTGGCCATACTTCTGAGCGTTGTGAGCATTCTGACATGACGTTTATGAAAGACTTGGATTCTACAAGTCCTAAGTTGTGGGAAGCTTGTTCTGCTGGTTATACTTTTGATGAGATTCAAATTGACTTTTATCGTGCCAATGGCGATAAGCGCGTCAAATATCTTGAAGTAAAGCTTAAGCATGCACTTATCGCAAGTGTTGAGCCAACAGTACGCTCAGAAGGCGTGCCAATTGAAAAAGTTGGTCTTAAGTATGCTGCTGTTGAGTGGACATACACTCAGCAAGATATCGATGGTTCTGCTAAAGGCGCTGTGACTAAGAAATGGTCACTCGCTAATAACACTGCCACTTATACAGCTTAAATTAGGTTGTATCAGGTGTTATCTATTGTATCGTACCGAAAAAGAAAGGTTTATATTTAGGCCTTTCTTTTTTGTTGTTTAAAATAGGAATGATTATATCAATGAATTACGCCACTAACGCTTTCAACAAAGAAACTGGGTTTCGCCCAAATTTGTTTGAACAGTTATTTGATGATCAGCCTCGTCAGTTGTCGCACGAACTGGTGGTTCGTCGTCTCAACATTGAGGAGTTAAAGTCCTCTGTTGCACGAGATCTGGAGGCTTTATTAAATACACGCTGCGTGGTATCTAGTAAGTTGCAAGAATATCAACATGTACGCTCATCGATATTGAATTTTGGTATCTTAGATTTTGTAGGGCTGAGTAGTGCCAATCCTACTGACTGTGATTATATTTGCCGGCAGATAGCTGAAACTGTTGAACAGCAAGACACTCGACTCAGAAACGTTCGAGTATCGCTAGATATTGGTGCTGTTGATGTCAATCAGCTGTGTTTCTCTATCGAAGCGTTGCTAAAAGTTTACCCAGCACAAGAATTGGTCAGTTTTGACGCATTTTTTGAGCCAAGCTCTCAACGTTACTTAATCAAATAACCCATATCTATGCTCAGCTAACACCGTTAGCGGCGCCAATCATACTGAGGCATCATGGACAGTCTACTTCCTTATTTTGAGCATGAGCTTAGCCTGTTTAACAAACAGTCAAAAGAGTTTGCCAAAAAATATCCAAAAATAGCCAATCGGTTGTTGATGGGACACGACACGGTAGATGATCCACATATTGAGCGATTGATACAGGCTTTTTCGCTAATTAGTGCCCGCATTAATAAAAAACTGGATGATTCGTATGCTGACTTTACGGAGTCACTATTAGAAGTCGTCTACCCTGACTATCTTAAGCCTTTTCCATCGGTGTCTATCGCGCAGTTCAATCTAGGCGTGCAGGGCAATGCGATGAGTGAGGTTGTCGTCGCACCCAAGCAAAGCACGTTTGCGACCCAAAAAATAAATGGCACACCTTGCCAATTTCAGTCCACTCAAGACGTGACATTATTACCATTAGAGATAGATAGCGTCAGCTTTGAGACGCGTCAAGAAGTGTATGACAACCAGCATGGTCTACTGAATGGTTGTATCAGTATTAAGTTCAAAACATTAAATCCAAGCTTTGACTATCAGGCACTGCTAGATCACTCACTTGACTTATATATAGATGAAGATGCCAGTCAAGGTACGAGCTTATGGGACTTGTTATGGTGTGATGTGAAGCAAACGCATCTGCATGGTAGGCAGGTTAACAAAACTACGGGCAGTCCATTTGAGATCATAGGCTTCGATCCTGAGCAGCAGATTTTGCCTAGTCATCGAGTGAGTAATGCAGCTTCTGCGTTATTAAAAGAGTACTTTTATTTTCCTGAAAAATTTAACTTTTTACGGTTAAATATTGGCCAGGCGTTTCCGAACTTAAAGATTGACAGTAATGGTTTTGAGATTCGCTGTTATTTTAAGTTTGACAAAAAAAACACCATCCGCCTAAAAAACTTGCAGCAATTAAGTGCCAGTAGTATTAAGTTGTTTTGTACGCCTGTCGTCAATCTATTCAAAGCGGCTGCGAAGCCGATTCAGGTAACGCATCGTTCTGTCTATTACGATTTAGTGCCTGATACTCGAGCGCTCTTTCAGCATGAAATCTATGAGGTCAAAAAAGTCATAGAATCCAAACAAAGCGAAAATCGTCTGATACAGCGTGAGTATCATCCGTTTTATGCGCTCAATCATTATGAGCAGCAAGATGACGGTCGTTATTATCATATCAAACGTGATAAGGATATGGCTGAGTTTAAACAAGGCTTTGAATATCAGATTATGTTTGTCGAAAAAGACCGCGAAGATTTATCAGGTGCGGTAAGCATGAGTGCCTCTCTATTATGTACCAATAGAGATTTACCCGCGCAAGTGGTATTCGGTCAAAGCCGTGGTGATCTATTTAGCGAAGGGATGTCAGGCTTTAGCAGCTTATCATTATTAAAACAGCCAACCAGAACGGCACGGTTTGAATACACGGGGGAGGAGCGTTGGCGTTTGATATCGCTGATTAGCTTAAACTTTTTATCATTGGCAGCTCAAGATGCTGAGCTGATGAAAGAGTATTTATCGCTGTATGATATTACGCAATCTGCTTCAAACCAACTGTTGGTTGAAGGTATTGTTTCTGTTGAGACCAGTATTGAAGCGAGACGCATTCAGCGTTTGCCGCAACCTGGGTTTGTGCGTGGTACGCTGGTTAATATTAACATCAATCAAAAAAACTTTGCTGGCGTCAGTATTCGTCAGTTTGCCAACTTATTGGCGCATGTATTTGGCTATCATGCGAGCTTAAATAGCTTCGTGGAAGTGGTCATTAGTGATGCCGTAACCAAAGAGGAGATATACAGATGTCAGCCACGCAGCGGTCTCAGTCCTCTTATTTAACGGACTTAATGGCTGCACCGCAATCTTATGAGCTATTGCAAGCGCTCCGTTTGGTTCGGCATGAAGTCAGTATGGGCTATGCGCCTATCGAAGTGCGTTACCGTGCCTCGTTATCATTGGCGTATCCACAAGCTGAAATCGAGTCGATGGTGCTTGTTGCTCAAGATGCTATGGAATATGGTGGCAGCGCAGTAACGGATGGTCAAATAGAGGACGGCAAGGTCAGTGTCAGACAGGTCGAGGTTTGTCCAGCGGTCATCGGGCTTACCGGTCCATTATCGGCATTGCCAGCGATGTATACCGACCACCTAGCGTCGCGAGTCAATCATGCAAAAGACAAAGCGGCTCCAGCCTTTTTGGACTTATTTAACCATCGTTTGACCGATTTATATGTGCAAGCGAGCTGGTTTTATAACTTGCCATTACAGTATGAGGTAAACCATAAAAAAGACAATTATTTGCTGAGCTTACGAGCATTAGCACGTCAGCCCAAAAAGCTAACTGCCATCGATAGCTTGATCGCATATGCGGGCATGATAGCCCCCGGACGTTTGACCGCCGACCAGTTGTCACATGTATTATCACACTTCTTGGATAGTACGGTTAGTGTCGAGCAGTTTGTACCAGAGTGGTTTGACCTACCGCCTAGTGAGCAGACGGCACTTGGTGGACAGCATGCCGCACTTGGACTGTCTGCATTTTGCGGTGCGCGCGCCGTACAGTTCGATAGCAAGATCAGAATTGTGTTTCATCAATTGGATGCCAAGCGTTATTTAAGACTATTACCTGCCGGCGACATGTATCGAGTTATTGTTGATTTTATCCGTAAGTGGTGCGGTGTCTGTCTTGCTGTTGAAATGCAGTTAGAGTTAGATAAAAAATATATCACGCCATTGTCGTTATCAGAAAGTGGTTTTGGCGGCTTGGGGCGAGGTGGGTTTTTGGTATCGAATCCTGCGACTCAGCATCATAATGACACTCGCTATGCACTGCCTATCCAGTAAAGTAGGAATACCAACGAATAAACAAATTATTTACCAGTTATTCTTAGTTTCATAAAAATAATGTTAAGTCTAATGACAATTGCAATGACAATGTTAAAGGAAAAGATTTATGAGCCAGTTAAAAGCTGTAATTACCCGCTTGAGTCCAAGTTGCCGACAGTGTTTGCAGCAGGCAGCTAGGCTTTGTATCAACAATGGACATCGCGAAGTCGATACTGTCCATCTGCTACATGAACTGATTGCGACGCCGCATAATGATGTGGCGCAAATACTCAAATTCAATAAGATAAATCAGCAGGCATTGCTAGCTGATATCACAGATCTGCTAAATACGTTTGGTCAGGCAACTGGCTCAACGCCAGTATTTAGTGAAGCTCTAATGGCACTGTTAGAAGATGCATGGGAGCTTGCCAGCAGCAATCATAATCAAGCTGATAATAATTCGTTAGAAATTCGCTCTGGGCATATATTACTGGTGTTACTATCGTATGAGCGTTATCAGTCCGTCCTCAAAACCCTTCCAGAACAGCTACAGTATATCGATCGTTTTACGCTAAAAGATGATTATGAGCGTCAATGTCTTGGCAGTACCGAGGGGAGTGGGTCAAGCAGTAATAAAGGTGCCAGTAAAGACGTTGAGGGTAATGCAAACAATGATACAGACCAGCAAGAATCTTTAGATACAGAACAAGCAGCCACTAATCCAACACCTGCGCTAGATAAATACACTTATGATTTGACTGCTAAAGCCAGTGCAGAGCAGATAGACCCTGTCATTGGTCGTGAGTTTGAGATTCACCAGTTGGTCGATATCTTGATTCGCCGTCGTCAGAACAACCCTATTTTGACAGGTGAGGCCGGTGTAGGTAAAACCGCAGTAGTAGAAGGATTGGCGCAAAAGATAGTCGCCGGTCAAGTGCCTGATCAGCTCAAAGACGTGACGATACGTAGTCTCGATATGGGGTTGCTACAGGCAGGAGCGAGTGTCAAAGGTGAGTTTGAAAACCGCCTCAAGCAAGTCATCGAAGAAGTGCAAGCATCGGTCAAGCCGATTATCTTATTCATCGATGAAGCGCATACCTTGATTGGAGCAGGCGGGCAAGCGGGTCAAAACGATGCGGCGAATTTATTAAAACCTGCGCTGGCTCGTGGTGAGCTTAGAACGATTGCAGCGACTACTTGGTCAGAGTATAAGAAATACTTTGAAAAAGATGCAGCGTTGTCACGCCGCTTTCAAGTGGTCAAAGTCGATGAGCCTGATATCGATACGGCAGTGGCGATGATTCGTGGTTTGAGTGCCAAGATGCAGGCGCATTTTGGGATTTTGATAGATGATGATGCACTACAAGCAGCCGTTGAGCTATCAGCACGTTATATCAGCGATAGACAATTGCCTGATAAAGCGGTTAGCGTATTAGACACGGCAGCCGCACGAGTGAGCTTGTCAAAGACAGCGACGCCTAATCAGCTGGATAGACTACAAGCGAAAGGGTTGCAGTTAGAGCAGCACATCAATAACCTCAGTCAGCAGCTTGAGCGTATCGGCGGCGTTGATGAAAAAGAAAAAGTCAGCCAAAAAATTGCCGTGCTTGATGAGCAGCGTCAAACCAATCAGCAAAGCATTGCAGACATGACCAGTCGCTGGCATGAACAGCGTGAGCTTAATGATCAGCTTGATACATTGAATAAGCAATTGAATGACAAGACAGATGGTACTGATGCGCTCAGCGCAAAAGAGCGCTTAGACAAACAGTCTGAGTACCAAAACATTGAACAGTCGCTAAAACAGATACAAGAGGAGCAGCGACTGATTCATGCGGTATTAGACAGACAGGTTATTAAGCAGATTATCTCAGATTGGACAGGAATACCGCTGAATGATATGGCAGGCAATGAAAAAGACCATATCTTAGGTTTGGCTGACACCTTGCAATCGCGGGTTATTGGCCAGGACCATTCGGTGGCTGCTATCGTCAAGCGTATTCACACGGCGAAAGCACGTCTAGACGATCCCAATCGCCCGCAAGGGGTATTTATGCTCGTTGGGCCAAGTGGTGTGGGCAAGACAGAAACCGCACTGGCACTATCAGAGGTACTATATGGTGGTGAGCGTAACCTTATTACGATTAACCTATCAGAGTATCAAGAGGCTCATAGTGTGGCGTCCTTAAAAGGCTCACCTCCAGGTTATGTGGGCTATGGTGAGGGTGGTGTATTAACCGAAGCGATTCGCCGTCGTCCTTATAGTGTGCTTTTGCTCGACGAAGTAGAAAAAGCCCATCCAGACGTATTGGATCTGTTTTATCAAGTCTTTGATAAAGGGGTGATGGAAGACAGTGAAGGGCGGTTAATTGATTTTAAAAACACGCTTATTTTATTGACGAGTAATGTGGGTTCATCACAGATTATGCAGGCATGTATCAATACTGATCCAGCCGTTACTGACTTTAGCTTGCCCGATAGTGACAGCCTAAAACAGGTCATTAATCCGCATTTATATAAATCATTTAAGCCTGCATTTTTGGGTCGCCTGACAGTGATACCTTACTATCCGTTGAGCGATGACGCGCTGGCAGAAATTATCCGCTTGAAATTAGACAAAATCACTGGACGTATTCGTGAAAATTACGAAGTTCCTTGTGTTATTGACGATGAGGTGATTGAGCTGATTTTATCGCGTTGTCATGAGGTGGATTCTGGTGCACGTAACGCCGATGCTATCATTAGTCATACTTTGCTGCCGCAGCTGGCAGGTCAGTTGCTGGCGCATGATGACAGTCAAAGTGTGCTAAAGCAGATTACAGTATTCGTTGATGCCGATGATAATTTTGCTTATCGTCTGGATACTGATGCGGTTGTGCCGTTGAATCAGATGGCGCAAAGCAGTGAAAGCCATGGTGCGGAAACGGCTGATCAGAATGAAAAAAAACCAGCAGCTGCTAAAAAACCGCGTGCTAAGAAAACAGCGACAGCGACACCAGTCAAAAAAGCACCAGCCAAACAGGCTGCTAGTAAAAAAACGCCTAGTAAAAAAGCACCCAGCAAAAAATCGACTAAGGAAGAATCACTATAATGAATACTAATAATGCCTTAGTGGTTAACATGGATGCGCTCATTGCTCCTATCGATGGCAGTCATCAGGGTGTGGGCGAAGACCTTACCTTTGATATGCGTATCGATGCCATCGTCGCTGCTCGTCAAGAGGACGATCCGTTATTAGCGCAAGGGAACTGGGTTACTGAGCTAAAAGTGGCTGATTGGGACTTTGTGAAGGAGCAATGTGCAGACTTACTGATTCATACCAGTAAAGATATGAAGCTGGCGCTCTGGTATGTCGATGCGCTCAGTCATACTGATCATTTAGCGGGTATCAGCCAAGGGCTTAGTCTACTACAAGCACTCAATGACGAGTATTGGCTCACCATGTATCCGCCGCTAGATGGTGAAGAAGACAGTATGGATATCAGAGCGGGACTGCTCTCATGGTTCGTAAAAGCGCTCACTGATGATCTAAAACAGCTATCACTGTCTGAAACAAAGACTGAGAAATATAATTATAATTATTATTTAACCGCTCGAGACCATGATAAGCAGCGTCAGCAAAATCCTGATAGCGAATCGACCAGCCAATTAACACTTAGTGATTATAACAACGCTATCAAAAACAGTAGTGAGGCATGGCAACAAGCGCTCATGACCCATCTCAATAGCATCACAGAAAAATGGCAAGCGCTTACTGATCAGCTAAACAATCTCATGGGAATGGATGCGCCTGTATTTGCGCCAGTTACTGATTTACTCATGTCTCTAAATCAGCATCTACGCCCATTGATACCGGAGCAAGCTGATGCAGTAGAAAGTAATGATCAAGAGAGTGCAGATGATATAAATGCTGACTTTGCTACTGATAGTACGATGCTGAATGAGGGGCAAGCAACTGGCACAAAAAACAGCGCACCCACCAGCTTTAATCCGAGTAATCGAGATCATCAAGCAAACCGCCGGCAAGCGCTTAAACTATTGGGTCAAATCCAAGATTACTTTGCGACCAATGAGCCGCACAGTCCCGTGACATTTTTACTCGGTCGGGCGATTGATTGGGCTGATATGCCACTCGATCAATGGTTGGCTCATATCATCAAGAACGAAGATCAATTGTCAATGCTCTCTGACATGATTGGTATTCAGCCAAAACGAGAGTCATCTGACGATAGCTATAACTAAATGTAGTTAATTTGGCTGCGGCTTAACTGGCACTCTGTGTGTCATTTTGAATATATGTTTACATCTTTGGACTGATAGAGAAGGGCTTGTCATGGTATGGACTCAAACGAAGCGGCATCTGCAAATCAGTAGTGCCCATCCTGATATTGCTACTAGTCTGGTACAGCAAGCGGACTTGGTAGAGAGTTTGCTTGGCCTGCCACTGCCTGATAGCGTTTGGAGTAAGCCCGCGCTTATGCCCGCGCCTAACGCTTATCCAAGTCCTTATCATCACGACCAACGCGTGCAGTCCTATCAGCAGCGTCAGCTGGCACTCTATTGCGGCTATCGTATTAGCATGACGCTATTGCATCCGCAAGCAGGACTGGCTACCAAAGAATGGATAGGTCAAAGTCTATCCGTTCACTGGCATACTGGTGACGCACTATTAACCAGTCAAATCCGCCACGGTATCATCACCGAAGTCGTCGCTCTGGGTAGTAACAGCGGTATGGCAGCTTATCGTATCATCTGCGAACCCGCGTTGAATCAGTTACGCCTATCTAGCCATAACCGTCGCCATCATCATCTCAGTCTAAGTGAGCTGATCACCGATATTCTTAGCCCATACGATATGAACATTGAGATTGACGAACGTCTCAGTGATGACAGCGTCTACCATATTCAGCACAGCGTGCAATACAACCAAACCGATCTCGCTTACTTAACGCAGTACCTCACCCTTTACGGTATCACTGGTTATTACCGTCACGAAGCGGACAGTCACACGCTAGTATTACTACCCCATGATGGTGAAATACTGCGCCCTGATGCCAATGACATCCAAAGCATCCTCAGTCAAAACCCAGCCAACCTCGCTGACAGACAAGACCGCATCACCGCCATTCGTCCGCAAGTTGCCCAGCACACTCAGCAGAGCGACCTATATCGTTACGACAACCGCTTGATGAGTACCTATACCGGTAATAGCACCAGTGAGCAACCTATTGACTCGGACAGCCCCAATGTTCACAGTCGTTTCTTACACAGTCATAGCCACCTAAATGACGATGGACTCACTGCGCTTGCCACCCGCTATCAGCAGCACGCAAAGCAGCTTGCCAATCTTGGTAACTTAACAGGCAACATCCGTCATCTGAATTTGCCCAGTAGCCACTATATCGATGGCAACCCTTATCTGACCGATCCGATCAGTCTTGTCTCCATACATCAGCAGATTAACAATCATATACCCGCAGACTGGCTTGGCGCAGTTGCCTTTGATCCTATTACCTTGCAGCCCAATACCAACCATGCCAGTCATGAAAATGATGACGACAATGACAATAATAACAACAACGTTCATCACATCAATGCCTGCTACCTACCGTTTCCGCATCATCACCATATTCCCTATGGCGCACAGTTAAGCGAACTTGGGCAACCGCATCCGAGTCTGACAGGACTCATGAGTGCCAGTATCATAGACACAGACAGCAGTGCTATCACCCATGACCGTAACCACCGTGCTCATATCAGATACCACTGGCAATCCGATGACAGTAATGGCAGTGATAATAATAGCGACAATAGTCAGGATGATGCCCACTGGATACCCATCGCCAGTCACCTCGTCGCCGACCACATGGGACAGACCCATCCTCTGCGTCATGGACAGCATGTCCTCATCGACTTCATCGGTGGTGACTTAACCCATCCCATCATCATCGGCAGCACCCATAACGGACAAGGCAATATCGATGCTCAGCACAACAGCATCGTTAGTGACTCAGACAGCATCGACGCCACCAGTCCAGCTTGGTTCATTAACCAAAGCCATGCATACCCCATAGACGGAATCAAAACCCAAAGCATTGATAGCAGCCGCAGCGGGGATGCGACCAAAGACAGCGTCACTAATGGCTACAACCAGCTCATGTTTGACGCCCATCCTGAGAGTCCTCAGATCAACGCCTATAGCAGCAGCTACCAGTCCAGCCTAACCATTGGTCATCTGTATCAGCATACCGACCATACCCGTGGTCAAGCACGTGGACAAGGTATCAGCTTAGAGACTGAAGCCGCTGCCAATATCCAAGGTAGCACAGGCATTCATATCAGTAGTAGCCAGTCAGACCCCTCATCAAACCCTCACATGAGCCATGACAGCCATAGCAAACTACAAACCGCTGACCAACATCAAATAGCCTATCAAAGCCTAGCAGAAACCCATCAACCTGTCGGCATAGATGGCAGCAGTCAAAGCAGTAGCCTAAACAATAACAAGGAAGGAGAACAACAAACCGCATTTGGTCAATTTAGCCAAGATACCAATGACAGCGCACTAGATAATGCCGGGCAGTGGCAACAGCCCAATCTGCTCATCGACTCTCAACGTCACCTTGCCATGCTCACAGGACAGCATAGCCAACATACCAGTACAAAGAGCACGCACAGCCACGCAACAGGCAGCACCCATCATCACAGTCAAACGCAGATGAATCAGTTGGTGGCAGGCGATATCCATTACTACTCAAACAAAGCTCAGACCCATACCGCGGCTCATGGTGATGTAACGATACAAGCGCATCAAGATCAGATGCGTCTAGACAGTGAGCAAGTACTACGCTTGCATAGCCGAGATAGTATCGAGATCATCGCGCCTGATACGCTGACCCTAAAATCAGCGGGTAGTGGTATTGAGATAACAGGTGGTAACGTGACGTTTATCACGCCTGCTCAAGTGGGCTATAAGGCGAGTAAGGTGGATCGAGGCAGTGGGGGTGGAAGCAGTCCAACGATTACCATGCCTCAAGACGAACTTGCTGACTGTGCTGCCAAGACTGGTAGTGCTGGCAATAAAGGTGGAGCGGTTTAGGCATGCTAATACCAAAAGTAGAGTTTCTCGATGATATTCAGGCGACTGACGAGTATCAAAAGCAACTTAAGGCTTTATATCTAACAGTCTATGACAATCAATATCAAACGCTGACAGTCCTTATTGATCTAAATACTTACGGCACAGCAGTCTTTGATCTATTAGACTGCGGCATAGATTTGCCATTTGAGCGCATCAAACGCATTCATCATAGCTTTGACGATGATTTGGCACTTATTGAGATATCACTCGATAGTAGTAAAGGTCAACGGCTACTTGAGCAGCTATTGGCATTGGCACTATATGAAAACACTTATGATATATCTGGTCATCCGCACCCACGTAGCGTCTGTCTATGGTTGTTTGATCAACCTATCACCGAAACGCTCAAGCATAGTATCTATCTGATAGGACAGGCGTATGGAATGGGGACAAACAAGCGTCGTTATTTGCGCTATTGGGACCCTAGAGTATTAGCGCTATTAACACACCTGTGGACTGATCAACAAAAATTGCAAGTATACCAATTGCGATTACCTCGTATTCACTATGTAGATTGGAATAACACCTTTATAGAGATAACGTTGCCGACACCCAATGAGGTCTATCCGTCTAATACGAAAGTGACACTAGAGCAACTTAAGCCGTTACCTTTTCGCTTCAGTCAGCAGCAGTGGGCACTGCTTGAGCAAACAGAGTGGATAAATATGATACTACGGCAATTAAAGGGTCAAGTGGTAATCACTGCTCGAGTTTATGACATTATCATCAGTCAAGCGCTACTGATTGCTCAGCGTAAAATGTCGCAGCAGCAAGCCATTAAGAATATTGTCGAAAGCTTAGAGCGAATTAAAAATAAAGGAGTACAGGCATGAGTGATGGTTTGTGGGATTTTATAAAAAGTACTGTCGGAATGGATGACAAGGAAGCAGATGTATCAGAGCACCAAGAACCAATGCTGGTAGAGCAAACATCAGAAGGTACGGTTGATGGCTCTCAGCCGTCTGTTGAATTAGACGCAATCACAGTATTTGCCAACAACTGTGGTTATGGATGTGGATATACAGGTATACCGATTTTACCTGTGGTATTTAGTCGAGATGATTATAGAGTAAGTCGCAAGGATAAGCGTTATTTTGGGGATGGGTTGTCTTCAAAATCAGCCAAACATGATGCTATCGCGAGCCTACCTACATACACCTACCTTTATTGTTTTTATGATTATATTGATGGTGATGGAGATGAAGAAAAGTTTTTTGAAGAAATATTTACAGGTAAAGATGGTGCATTAAAAAGAGTTACAACGTATAACAAAGATAGTTTTGAAGAAAAAGATACTAATAAGATAGAGGTGACAAATATAGATGAGCCTGACGATGACACATTTGACGAAATGGTACAGCCAGCTACCTGCGATCGAGATAGTCATAGTACGTTAGATAGTAAATATATTACCTTAGAAACAGGTCAGGTAGTATGGCTCATGGTCAGTCATGCCCAGCTAAGTAAAGCAGCATTAAAAAAATATTTTTATGATGAAGCATTACGCGATAAGCGTATGCAAAAGTTCGTCGCTGATGACTTGATTGATAATAAAAATACTAAATATATGTCTGAATACCTCCCGGAAATAGATTATATAAATAGCTTTCATCAACGAAAGCAGCTAGAGCAGGGCGGTGACATCGGTGATAAACTTGCAATACATGAAAAATATGCAAAAGAAGTTGTTGGTGAAGATGAAGAAGTTGAGGAGATTATCCTAAAAGAGGATGCTAATGGTGCTATAAGTTCGGCTTTTCAGCTATACAAAAATATGGAAAGGGGTATTAATGATAGGATAAGCGATATTGAATATAATATAAATGAGGGCTACGGGGATAGTGAGAGTGATAAACTAGACGAAAAGTCTGACAAGCACCAATTGAAAATCCTAAAAGATACTAAACCTATGATGGTTGCTCTACACGACCCTGTAGGAGATGTGTTGGCAGCAGCGGAGAAACGGAATTACCTACTTAAGAAATTAGATGATGCTCAAAAAAATAAAGGTCAAATTCGAGAGCAAGTCAATGCCATTATTATTGATAACATTAAAAGTAGTGTAGAAGCGGCTAATCAATCGTCAGTTCATGAACAACAGGGTTACTCAAGAGCGGGACTTAGTCGTAATCATAAGAAAGAATCAGCAGTTGGTAGGAATGTCTATAGTTACATTGATGAATCAAAATTCAAATATGTCTTAGCATCTGCGAAAAACAGCCGCAAAAATAAGGCTACAATCTCAGCAGCACGCCAAATATTCGTAGACGCAATTAAACGCTCTGAATTTGCTTTTGTCATGCGTGAAGACTTTCCAGAAAATGATGAAGAAAGCCATTTGGGCTATGCTCAAATTATCGCTGAAGCGACTCAAGGTATTGGTATTGATGAGAGTAATATTGGCATACCAGATGCGATATGGTCAGATTACAAGCCAGATCAGGCAAGAGGTATGACTGCCAAACAAGAGTTTGAACAGTCGTTATTACCTTGTCTTTCAGGAGAAAAACCACCTGAAGACAACTGGTTATCCAAAGCCTTAATAGGTTTAAACCTTGACGATAATCAAAAAATGCAAGCTGCGCCAGCATATGAAAACTTCGCGCGAGCGAGTGACTTCATTGGTACAGCAATAAACTGGATCAATACATTTAAACATGAAGCCAAACAAAAAGCTATAGAAGCCAAGACCGCAGAAAAAATCCAGCACCTTAATGAGTTGGCAAGTCATAAAGCTCGAATCGTACAGACGATGAGTAATAATATGAGCTACATTAAGGAAAATAACCGCTGGTTGTACAGGATGGACTTATGGACACAGGCGTCAGTCAATCAATCTACAGGGTTTCGACTGGCACAAAAAGTATTAAAATATAGTCCCGAAAAGGCGACCAAATGGTTAGGGAAGTTTGTAAATAATCGAATCAACAAAGCAATGTCACATATGGTAACTATGCCTTCAAGTATAGATACTGGAGCGGTCAAGCAGGTTTCAGGTAGTGGTGTGCCTTTTGCGGTAGATTTCATGCACTCCCTAGGCGTCAATAAACAAGCATTAGATATTTACAACAAAGCGGCGGGTGGTGATAAAAATGCCCACATGGTGGTGACGATGTATACAGATAAGGCAACTGCTGACTCTTCAGCGTCAGTCAATCAATCAATTGCTGATGGACAAACCGATTTCAATAAACTTGTCGATAGCAATAGCGGGGCACAGCGACAGTTAGAGCGTAACAGTGCAGGTAAGGCCGCATTGATATCTGCAGGGATTGGCTTATTTCAGTTGCGTAGTGTGTGGATAGGAAAAAGTCGCTTTAGTGACATGGCAGATCGTGGCGACCTTATGGCGCTTGAGTTTATGACCAACTATGCCAGTACTTCCCTTGCGTTGACGGGGGCGGCACTTGATGTCGCTGCCGCTGGTATGCAGATACGGGGTGCCAGTACTGCTGCAATAGCAAGGATTAGCCTCGGTGTCGGTGTACTTGGTGCTGTGGGTGCTGGGTTTGAGGTTTATAGTTTGTCTATTTCATTAGTGAGACAGTTAGAGAGTAAAAGCAAAGCTAGTACTATAGGAACTGGAGTTGCAATGATTTCAGCGGGCGCAGCAGGTATTGCCAGTCTAGCTATTGGATTTGGTTTTGTCATGCCATGGGTGATTGGCATTGTGGCTGTGGCATGGGCTGTAAGCTTAATCGCTCAATGGATAGCTTTTACTTATGATAAAAGTCACATCTTACCGATTCACTATTGGCTTGATGCTGGTGTGTTTGGTAATAAGGCTATGCTAAATAGCGAATATCCCAATAATCCTTTTAAAATACAGGCAATGGGTAGCCTTGAGCAAGACATGCACGCTTACTCCCTAGCTTTAACTGAAATACAAGTTAATCCGAAGTTTGCAACAAGCACTGCTGACTTTAGACGAACATTATCGGGACAAATAGAAGTCACTTTAAGTCAATGGAATGATGATAGTGAGATTGTCGTTGAGTTTATCGGTATCGGCAGTCAAGAGCTAGGATTAGATAGAAAATCATTTAATATAAAAGCGCTTAAACGACAAAACAAAGCTATTGAAACATCAAAAGGAGTAGAGGTCGTATTAGATATTCCTAAGACCAGTCACTTTCAGGCGCAATATCTAGGTTCACATAGAGACGGGACGCTAAATCCCAATAAGCAACGCCAAATGCAAGAAGCTAAAGAGATAGCACAAGCTAATGCTGGTCGTGAAATTGATAAACTCAGAGCCGTAGTGAAGTATGCGCTCAACCCAAGTATGAATCCATATTATCAACTACGTACAAGCGTCACAAGTCAATAAGGATAACAACATGCAATTACGCAACGACTTTGCCCAGCATATCAGTGAGCTTCATAATCCTATTGACCGCCCTTATACCGCCAGTATAGACAAAAGCTTATTAAAAAATACTGAAGATATTGAACATCTTAACAAAGAAACTCATGATGTTAATCCCGATTATCTGACCTTCTTACCAGCGTACTTTTGGTATTTTTATTTTGCTATAGGCTGGGTCTATTTTTTTTCTTATATGTTCTCTGTTGTTTTCATTTTATTGTTTATCATAAATATTGATTTTGTTTTATCTGGTTTCACAATATGGTTTGTATTATTAGGCATACTTATGTTTATAGTATTTTGCACACCCCTAATCCTAATATTTTATCAGATCATTGCAAAAAAACCGTTTCGCACCCAATACTACTTTTTAAAAAAAGAACAAAAAATAGCTTACTACTACCGTCCACTCTGGAAGTTTAGACAGCCTTATGAGCTGAAAATAGTTGACTATAAAGACGTACATCCAGACTTGCATCAAGACCCATACAATCGAGCCTACACACCGCTCAATCTATATGTCGCCGATCCTGAGACTGGCGATATCACCCATCATCTCAAGCTAGAAGATTATAGAGTCAACCCACGCGTACAATGGGCATTTATTCGCACCTATATGGAAAGCCCTGCGGATGAGTTACCAATAGACGCTAAGTTCTGTGAGGCTTATCCAGCTGACACAAGCAAATCACTATTTGCCTGTGCTGATATCGTCTATCGCAAAAGTGGCATACTGCCTAGCAATCATTCTGGTGGCGGTCAGATCATGGTCTTTATAATAGGCTCAATAATCGCTTTAGGTAATCTGTTTCAGGCCAATCATTATCAATGTACCAAACGAGCTATCTTACATCCTGACGTGCAAAAGCTTTTAACTTGGGATGGACAAGACAATCCCTATCCGATACAGCCTATAACTGATGAAGCCAAATTAGCCTTTGAAGGTAGAAATTGGGAAGTTAATGTCAGATGGGTGTGTATCATACTTATTAATGCTGGTTTATTTGCTTGGGCGGTAGTGGCATATAATAGTTAGCTAGTTATTGAACCGCCCCGGT
>NZ_JBQSXG010000059.1:0-19035 GCF_052378005.1 Psychrobacter sp. AOP31-B2-9 | reverse complement strand
TATTTGTTATTATTTTTTATTCAAAAACTGCTATTTTTATGTTGGATCAACTTCGACACGATGCTCCATTCGCAAATAATCTTCTGACTGCATTTCAAGCAAGCGCGAACGTGTACGCTCAATCTCAAATGCCAGCTTCTGTCCTTGATACAACTCCAAAATGGATTGCTCTGCGCGTACCAAGAGTTTTACGCGGCGATCATAAAATTCATCGACTAGATAAATAAAGCGACGCGTTGGATCACGGTAAGTATCATCCTCTAATGCAGGCACAGCATTAACCAATACGGTGCTGAACTGTTTAGCGATTTCGATAAAGTCAGATGCTGAACGTGGCTCCATGCACAAGTGACGGAAATCACAAAATAGAATATCTTCGGTACGAGCATTGATTTTTATTTCTCGTCCATTAATAGTAATTGGCTCATTACTGATTTTTTGGTTATTAGACAAACTGGCAAAACGGTTAGCTAACCAATGGTGATTGGCTTTGGTCATCGGCGATTTGTATAGCTCCGCCTGCTGTAATACACGCAAACGATAATCAATACCAGAGTCGATGTTCATCACCACCGTATGGCTTTCAACTTCAGCAATCGCTGGTAAAAAACGGTCGCGGTGTATGCCATCTTTATACAGTCCTGCCGGCTCGATATTCGAGGTCGCGACTAGCGTAATACCACGGTTGAAAAGCATGGTGAACAAATCACCCAAAATCATGGCGTCAGAAACGTTAGACACAAAAAATTCATCAAAACAAATGATGGTCGCCTCTTCATAGATAATATCTGCCACTTTTTCTAAAGGGTCGCTCTCACCTTTTAGCTTGTGTAGCTCTTGATGTACGCGCTGCATAAAATGGTGGAAATGCAGGCGCATCTTGCGATCAAGAGTCAATGAATCATAAAACATGTCCATCATCCATGTTTTACCTCGACCTACCCCGCCCCACATATACAAGCCTTTTGGTGCTGTAGGCTTGGACTTTAAAAAGCTAAAAAACCCTTTCTTTGGTGGCGCAGTATTGACGAGCTGATGATACATCTCATCCAGATAACTCATGGCCTGAAATTGTTGCTCATCTCGAGTAAAATCATCGGTACTGACGGCTTGCTCGTAACGTTGTAATGGAGATAAACTCATAATACGACTCATCATTAGGCTAGAGCGTATCATCAATTAGCACATGAATACATTTAGTGGTCTTAAAATGGCTAAATTTTGCTAAACATCGTTAGAAATTTTGTCAATATGTTCATATTAACGGCAATTTCTGCCTTGTTTATCTACAATTTTTCTCATTTTAAGCCTCACGATCTAATTGATGACACACCCTAAATAAATATTAAAATAATAGATAAATTTTACAGGACTACATTCAAGTAAAATCCTTACATGCTGTAAAGTAAAATTCTTAAATGCTATGCTTTTCTAACAAACCTTTCAATTCTGACAAACGTCCATGAAAAAAGTGACCAGCGCCATCTACAACGCTAACAGCTATACCCAATCGTTCAGCGAATGCCTGCATATTGTCAGGGTCGATGACTTCATCTGCATTGCCATAAATCTCAAAAGTTTTGTCAGTTGGTAAACTCAGGTCACTGCTGTCATTTTTTTCGATCGATGGCGCGATAAGTGCGATTCTCGATACTTCAAAATCGCTTAGTCCCCATACATGAGAGGCTTCGATCACTTGCTCAGCCACACGTGCTGTCACATAACCGCCAAAAGAAAAACCACCAAGCCATAATTTTCGGACGTTGGTCTGTTCCGCGATCCATTGTAGCACGGTCATTGCATCAACTATCTCGCCTTCAGCATAATCATGCTCACCCGTTGACTGTCCTACACCGCGAAAGTTGAAACGTACCACATGCATACCATTGTCACGGGCAAAACGGTACATGGTCGTGACTACTTTATTATTCATCGTTCCGTCAAATAGCGGATTGGGATGGCAAAGCAGAGCCACTGTATCAGTATTCGGATCGTTAGGGTTGCCTTGTTGCCATAGTGCATCAACTTCGAGCACGCCAGCAGGAGCGGGAATCAATTGCATAACATTACTTAATAATTGAGAATGAATAGATCAATTATCCTAGATATGGTTTTTATTTCAAGTGATTTGCTGTGTACAAACATAGATTTTTTGAAATTCTAGCGATTGATAAATGAATGCCATCCTATAAGTATCAGTAATCTCAGTAGGTTTTGATATCTGTCGTATCAAAAGATAAGGGGTGTATGTAATATCACTGTAATATAGCAAACAAGAACTGCCTAGACAGACAAACGATGAATAGGTTAAATTTATGACAGTTGTTGAGTAGCATACTAGTTATTGAGTAGTACATTAGCTTGATGTGATGCTCATACAATGTCTACTTAAAATTGATACTTATGTTCGACTGACAGGGATTGAAAACCACTTATGAATACTTTCAATAAAACGGCAACCTTAACTGCAACGATGGCCGCTGTCATCGCCTTGAGCGCTTGTCAAAGCACCACACCTTCTGCACCTGTCATACAGCGTGCTGATTCTATTTATGAAACCACGGGTATTGCCGATACTAAAGTGAATGCACAGCAGATTGCGCTAGACAATGCGCAAAAAACTTGCCGAAGCAAGCAAGTGATTATCGTTGATGATACGGTAACATATAATGGTATCTTAAATGAACGTACAGGTCGCATGGTTGGACAAGTTGGTGCGGTCGTTGGTTCAGTACTTGGCACTGGCACACCAGATTTATCACGTGATGATGATTATGAATACATGATTAACTTCCGTTGCCAATAAAACTAGGACACGCCCTAGCATCGATCAAAAAATAATGACCAGTTAGCATTTAACCAGCAGTTCTGCGATAAAGTTGATATATTATTCTTATCGCAGAACTGCTGGCTTCTCTTTTTGTATGTGCGCTTTTGGGGTAAACTACGATATCGAATTTTTTATACCTATCATCAAATAGTCAAAGAAATTTAGTAGTTCTCTGACTATATAATTAAACTGTATTCGGTTTAATACTGTATTCGAAGCAATATAGGCAGTCAGTCTTGCAGCTTTCATCACCTTTGGTCCTCTAATTATGCGTAAACCTAATCTCTCACATTCTAAACAATCTAAGGTAATAACGCCTGCTAAAGATTTGGCAACTTTAGAAGCCGAACTGGCTGAACAAGAAAATGACCTTGAAGGTAATTTGGAAGATACCGTCTTGCGTCTGAGCGATTATTTATCAGCGGTTGATATGGTAATCAAACAAACCTTTAATCACCGAGTATGGGTAAAAGCAGAAATTCGTAACCTGTCTAGCAAAGGCGGACATTATTATTTTGAACTCGCAGAAAAAGATGAAGACGGCAAAGTAATCGCCAGCTGCCGTGGCAACCTTTGGCGCTTTAAAGCGGCGCGTGTATTGGCGAAATTTGAGCGCGCAACAGGCATGCCGCTTGACCGTGATTTGACAGTATTACTAAAAGTATCGGCAGGTTTTCATGCGCAATATGGTTTTTCGCTCACCATTGAGGACATTGACCCTAGCTACACGTTAGGCGACTTGGCACGGCAATATGCGGAAATGGTCGATCGCTTAACAGGTGAAGGGTTATTGCACCTCAATCAGCAACTTCCCGTCCCATTCGATATCGAGCACGTGCTTGTAATTGCGCCTGAAAAGGCTGCCGGATTGGGAGATTTTCAAGCAGATGCAGATCGTCTAGCCAGTACAGATGCCTGTCATTTCCATTACCATAACGCTACTTTTCAAGGCAATCATGCGCCTGCCGAAATTCGCCAAGCCATCGTCAATGCTCAGCAGCAGTTTTACGACACGTATCAGCGCCTGCCAGATTTATTAGTGATTATTCGTGGTGGCGGTGCCGTTGGTGACTTGGCTTATCTAAACGACTATGAGCTGGCTGCTTTAGTGGCTGAGCAGCCTATTCCTGTTTGGGTAGGCATTGGGCATGAACGTGACAAAACTATCTTAGATGAGGTCGCGCACACAAGCTTT
The DNA here is from genome assembly GCF_052378005.1 of Psychrobacter sp. AOP31-B2-9. Taxonomy (NCBI): domain Bacteria; kingdom Pseudomonadati; phylum Pseudomonadota; class Gammaproteobacteria; order Moraxellales; family Moraxellaceae; genus Psychrobacter; species Psychrobacter sp. AOP31-B2-9. The sequence goes on along the minus strand of NZ_JBQSXG010000059.1, from coordinate 15,010 downwards.
GACACACCCTCTAAAGTCATCGCTGCGATTGGCAGTCATTTGGCGCAACTGGTCTCTCAGACGCTACAGTATCAAGCGCAAATCAAGCAAGCAGCACAGCGGCAATTAAACATCGCTGAGCAACAAACCGCACGCCAGTTAAGCCAAGTACAGTCACAAACGATTGGACAGCTCACGTCACTGCGAAAAGACAGCGATTATGCATGGCGCAATATTCAGCAAAGCGCCCAACGCCAAGTAAAGCAAGCCGTCAGATTGACAAATGATCTGCGAGAAAAAATCAAAGACGCGGCGCATCAGCAACTAGTAATCGCATCGACTTATAGTCAAGACTATCAAAAAGCCATTATAAAAAGTGCTCAGCAGACCTTAATACAAGCACAACGCAACAGTGAGCATCTACGTGACATTGTGCTGTTACATCGACCATCTCGCGTGCTGAAACAAGGCTATACCATGCTGACTGATAATAAAGACAAACAAATACTAACCAGTAGTAACCAGCTGTACCCTGAACAAACTGTGCATATTGTCCTAAAAGATGGCAAAGCAAAAGCGCAGATTATTGATATCCATACAGATCAAAAAGCGACTGAAATATCAAACACCACCACTTAACCACACAATAACACCTTACGATTATCCATCTATAGTCAAAGTATGTTTAAATCGCTACAGTGCTGCTGGGATAAATTTTTCGCAGCCTCTGTGAATATAGCAAGCAAGTAAAATTTGTACCAATAGCACCATAATACAATCGTATCGGTTTTATGTTTCTTTAACTATACTTACTTCTAAAAATTAGGAAACCTCATGGCAACCCCTACTCGCCGACGCAAAAAAGCCACCCCAAAAACCTTTAAGGCGGCTTATGACATTCTAAAAACCAATGCCGCTGAATTACAGCAACAAGACGAGCCCGATATCGACAACCTGATGACCACGGTTGAAGAGTCGATTGCGGCGTATCGCGTCTGCGAGACACGCATCAATGCCGTACAACAAGCATTAGATGCCGCCTTTGCTGAAGACGTTAAATCTGATGAAGTAGACAGCTAAGCAATACTTACTCCGGTTCGTCAACTTCAAAGACTTGGCGTAGATAGGCAAGATACGTGTCGTTATTGATCATGGTCTTGCCTGGGCTGTCAGACAATTTGGCGACTGGCTGACCGTTACACTCAACCAATTTCAGCACAATATTAATCGGTGTAATACCCATATCATTGGTAAGATTGGTACCAATACCAAAACTGGTTCTAATGCGATGCTTAAAGTATTGATGCAGCTCCCAAGCTTTGTCAAGATTCAAACCATCACTAAAAGTAAGTATCTTAGCCTTGGGGTCTATCTTCAACTTATCATAATGAGCAATCGCTTTATCACCCCAGATATAAGGATCGCCACTATCATGACGCAGACCATCAAACAGCTTAGCAAAATACAAATCAAAATCACGTAAGAAGGCATCCATGCCAACGACATCGGTCAGCGCAATGCCCAAATCACCACGATACTCATGCACCCACGCTTCAAGCGCGGCTTTTTGTGAATCACGCAAACGCACGTCCAATGCTTGAAATGCCTGCATAAACTCGTGTGCCATGGTACCAATTGGCGTCATACCTAACGTTTTAGCCAAATATACGTTGGATGTACCACTGATAATTTTTGGTTGCGCGTGATGTAACGTCTGTACCACATGCGCTTGCCAACTTTTACTAAATCGTCTACGAGTACCAAAATCTGCGACAATGAACGGCGGCGTATCTTCACTTTCTTTTGTCTGTTCTAGGGCATATTGGTGTAATAACTCGACTTTTTCATCCAGCCTACGCTGCCCTTCTTCGATGATAGTGGTATCTGATAACGCATCAAAATACAGCTCATTGACAATAGCTAAGACAAATACTTCAAAAAACATCGCCTGAATCATCGGCCCTTCAATATCGATAAACAAGCGTCCTTCATCATCGGTACTGACAGTGATAAAGCGACGTTTTAGCTTAAACAGCTCCAGATAATCGACGAAATCAGAACGCATAAAGCGTAAGCTGCGTAAGTACTCTAACTCATCTTCTAAAAAACGCAGCTCGCACAGACTGTCTAACTGTTTTTCTAATTGCTCTTTGATATCAGCCAGTGGGTAGACAGTATCTTCATTATTACGACAGCGAAAACGATAGACACCATGCGTTTGTGGAAACTGATGCAGCATGGCTTGTAACATCGTAAATTTATATAAGTCATTATCAAGTAATGAAGTAATAATAGGTGCATAGGTAACGGTCATGCTATGGCCTTAAAAAACGCAAAAATAAGAAATAAACGTCACCTAATCAGCAAAGCGACATCATATGCGGACAGTAAATTAGAGACTCTCATTCATGATTTAGAGGTTCTCATTTACGAGGAGTCTTCAATAAGCCGTTAAGTATAACGAAGTTTACGGTTTATTTCAGAGTTCACGATTAATGGCAGCATAATTAACCCCAGTTCGGGATAAGGGCTCAAAAAAAAGATAAAAAAAGAAGTCCGAAGTTGCTAAAGTAAGTTTACCAAGACAAACTTCACAACAAGGACTTCTTACATGGACAACCTAACCGAACTATACTGCCATATTGACGACTTTTATCAGCAATTCAAACCTGAGTTTGACGCTCATTTAATCGCAACGGGACACCAAAGGTTAAGAGCATGCCAGATAAGTGTAGCAGAGATTATGACCATCTTGGTACTGTTTCATCAACTGCGGTATCGACAGTTTAAGGCGTTTTACTACCATCACATGCTTGGCATGATGAAACGGGCGTTTCCAAATCTGCCGAGCTACTCGCGATTTATAGAGCTTGTGCCGCGCAGTATCATGCCACTGTGCAGCTACTTGCAAAGCATGATGGGCGACTGTACGGGTATCAGCTATATTGATTCAACCAAGATAGCAGTTTGTCATAACAAGCGTATCTACCGTCATAAAGTCTTTAAGGGACTTGCAACCCGAGGCAAAAGCAGCATGGGCTGGTTCTATGGCTTTAAGCTACACGCCATTATCAATCATAAGGGCGAGCTTGTATCTGTTAAAGTCACTGCGGGTAATACGGATGACAGAGTGCCTGTTAAGGATATGGCAACGCCTGTGTTTGGCAAGGTGTTTGGGGATAGAGGCTATATCAGTAAAGCCCTAAACGAGTGGCTCACAAAACACAATGATACCACGTTGATAACCAAACTTCGGCGTAATATGAAACCCCAATTACTTGAGCCTATGGATGAGGCACTACTCAATCATCGCTCTTTGGTTGAAACGGTGTTTGGAGAGCTTAAAAACTTGTGCCAAATCGAACACTCACGCCATCGTAGTGTCACGGGGTTTATCACAAACTTGCTGTCAGGTTTAATTGCTTATTGCTGGTTTCCCTATAAACCCACCATCAAAAATATGCCTCAGCAGGGACAGGTAGCAACATTGTAAATAGTATCAATTAGTTACAATGTGGCTTATCCCGAACTGGAGTTAATTACTACGATTAGGGCGTGTTGAACATTCAAATATTAGGGCTGCTGATCGCTAAAATTGCACTAAACTAGGCGTAAGCCGCCGATAATGTCGAGACCTTAGCTAGGTTTGCAACAACGTTTGGGGTGATTTTAGCATCAGCCCTTCGGGGCAGTACTCTTTTTTGCCAATATATAGCGAAATTGTTTAACCTAGAATGACTAGGCATCAAAAATTTCACTACATATTGTCTAAAAAATAGTCACTGCCAGCACCACATTTGAATGTTCAACACGCCCTACTCATATCTTCTATAAAAATATCACGCCCATCTATCAGTAACTATTCAACACGCTTTATGCGTTCGCGTGCATGAACTGTGCAACATAATCATCCGCTGGGTTGTTGCGTAAATCACTGGGTGTGCCTGTTTGCACTAAACGTCCACCATTCAATATGCTGATACGCTGTCCCACCTTGACCGCTTCATCTATGTCATGAGTGATAAAGACAATGGTCTTATGCAGCCGCTCTTGTAATTCAAGCAGCTGGTCTTGCAATTGAGCACGGATGAGTGGATCAAGCGCAGAGAACGCCTCATCCATCAGTAAGATTGGATTGTCAGTTGCCAGAGCACGTGCTAGACCCACACGCTGCTGCATCCCTCCTGACAACTCATCCGGATAGCTATGCTCTAGATTAGGAAGTCCTACTTCATTTAGCCAATATCGTGCAACTTCGTGGCGCTCTTTGGTGCTCATTTTTCGCACACGTAAACCATACGCGACGTTTTGCATGACTGTCATGTGTGGCACTAGGCCAAAGTGCTGAAAGACCATACTAACGGTTTGCTGACGATAATGTTGTAGCTCCTTATCATTCAGCGCTAATACATTGATAGCAGCCGATGACTTTGGAGTAGCTGCGATCACATCATCTGTGATAGTAGTCTGCGCATCAATACTCGTATCAACCCATATCTTGCCACTGGTTGGGTCAATCAAGCGATTGATATGTCGTATCAATGTTGACTTACCAGATCCTGACAGCCCCATAATACAATGCAGCTCGCCCGCTTTAACGCTTAAATTAATATCATACAGCCCAACCGAATAGCCCGTCTGCTCCTTAACCGCAACACTGTCCATACCTTTAGCCAATAATGCCATCACAGACTTTGCTTGCGTTGTATTAGCATTATAGATTTTGCTGATATTTTCTAGCTGGATGTGATTCATTGCCGTTCTCGCTATTTGTATTTTTTATTAAGGCGTGTCTTCATTGTTAGTCCATTCAAATATTCATATTCAAATGTCAGCTTACTTTCTTTTTCAGCTTAGTTTTTTATAGTCGACCAAGTCATTAACCAATCGAGCGTCTGCTCGCGTCAATCGTTTTTTGACGGGCGCGCTTGCCTTGACCAAATGCCTGAGTAATACGGTCAATAATAATAGCAACAATGACAATAGCCATACCTGCTTGTAGGCCTTGACCAATATTAAGGGTTTGAATAGATTGCAACACATCTTCGCCAAGACCCGGCGCGCCGATCATAGAAGCGAGCACCACCATGGATAGCGACATCATGACTGCTTGGTTGACACCCGCCATGATACTAGGCAGTGCTTGTGGTAACTTAATCCAAATGAGTAGCTGCAAGTGCGTGCTACCAAATGAGCGTCCCGCCTCGACCATCTCATGCTTGACCTGCGTAATGCCTAATGTCGTCAGACGAATCAATGGCGGCAATGCATAAATAATGGTGGCAAACAATGCAGGCACTTTACCAATGCCAAATAGCATGAGCACTGGTATGAGGTAGACAAAGCTTGGCATGGTCTGCATCACATCTAGTATCGGTGTAACCACCTTACGCAGCAGCTGACTGCCTGCCATCGCAATACCAATAGGAATTCCAATCACTACTGTGACCAATACTGATACGATGAGCAAGGCAAAAGTATCAATCAACGCGCCCCATAGTCCAAAAGCACCAATGAGAAACAACCCTGCGCCACATGCCAGCGCAAACCAAACCTTACGCACACCAAACCAGCCCAACACCGTAACAAGTGCAATAATCAGCCATGGTGGAATGACCGTTAATAGACGCTCAATCGGTAGCAATAAATAGGTTAATGCCATCGTACTGATGCTGCGAAAGACGTCACCGTAATTTTGAACCACACTTGCTAGTGTATTATTGAGCGGCGTCTCCAGTGACCATGAGGGGAAACTTGATGCGAGACCATGTTGATTACCATTGGTGATGTTATTAGTAACAGCCGTACTGTCGATAGGAGCACCTGTTAAGCTGATACCTAACTTGGCCGCAAGATTGGTGGCAGCTTTATCAGATAGCCACGCTTGCCAAACCTTTGGGTTCTCACGCAAAAATACCAATGCTTGCTCATCTCCGCTACGTTTACTTTCGCTCATCTCTAAGATAGCGCCATTGAGCTCATCAGAGGTAAACTGTATTTTTTTGAAGACATCTGCCAGTTCAGGATTAGACTCAATAAAAGGTGTAGATACCGCGATACCTAAAGGAGAAACAGGGAACCCAGTGACACAATCCATCGTACCATCTGCTCGTAACAAGTCTTGCCAACAGGCGTCATTATGAGCAGGAAACGCCAATGGCGCAAAGTCGTATTTTGCCATCAGCCCCGTAGGCTGCCAATAGTAGAATAACAGTGGTTTATGCTGCTCAAAAGCAGAAGAAATCTCAGCATCAAGCGCGGCTCCTGTTCCGGGGTGGGCGTTGTTAAAGGTATTGTCTAAACCCGTGTTCTTAAGTAAACGGGTATTGAAGATTTCGCACGTCCAACCAGAAGGACAATTCATAAAACGCGACTTACTAGGGTTTTCAGGATCTGTAAACAGCTCAGTGTATTTAGGCAAATCTTGATAGCTGCGTAGGCCTGGGTTTTCTTCTAATACGTAGCTAGGGACATACCAACCTTGGGTTGCGCCGCCCTTGAGCGTATCGCCGATGACCGCCACCTTATTTTGTTCGATGGCTTGTTCCATGATTGGAGATCGTCCAACCCACTGCTCTCCAATGACTTGAATGTCATTCTGTGACAGCGCCGTTTCAAGCGCGGGGCCTGCTCCTGGCACTTCTTCGATGGTACAACCATAACCCTCTTCAGCAATATACTTGAGCACTCCAGAGGTGAACTGACCGCTCTCCCATGTAATCGCGCCAAATTTTATCGGTGACTCGCAAGCTGCTGACGCCGATATAGGCAGTAATAGTGCACTCATACAGAGTAGGCTTAACGCAATCCATTGGCGCATGGGGTGTCCTATTAATAATTGATACGGTGTTATATCTATAGAGCTTAACGAACGCTACTTTAAAATGCTACTTTAAAAACACTGCCATAGCCTTCTTAAACAATCCACCATAAGGCGGCAACAACAGATTCAGACCATTCAACTTAGATTGTACAAACACCGGCTTCATGTGGCTTAAACGCTCAAATCCTGCTTTGCCATGGTAAGCACCTGTACCAGAATCGCCAACACCACCAAACGGTAAATCATGCTGAGCCACGTGTATCAAAACCTCATTAATACACAGACCACCTGAAACCGTATTATTACGTACTTTTTCTATGCCTCTATGGTTATCACCAAAGACATACAGCGCCAAAGGACGTGGACGCGCGTTAACAAAATGAATCGCCTCGTCAAGCGTCTCATAATGCATCAATGGCAAAATCGGTGCAAAAATTTCATTTTGCATGACTGCACTATCAGGAGCAGGTTCACTCACAATGATTGGCGGCATTAAACGCGTTTCGATATTGGCTTCAACAGCAGTCAGCTGACGTATCTCATCACCTGATAATGCATCTAGGTAGTCTTTAACGCGTTTAAACTGCTGGACATTAATCATACGTGAATAATCTGGGTTGTTTTCGATATTAGGATAATGCTTTTCCATCCACTCTTTTGCCAGACTGATAAACTGCTCATGATACTTGCGCTGAATCAGTACATAATCAGGGGCAATACAAGTTTGACCAGCGTTTAAGGTCTTACCCATCATCACACGATTCACCACTGTCTCTAAATTGGCACCGTCTAATACCATTACTGGTGACTTACCACCAAGCTCAAGCGTGACTGGTGTCAAGTTAGGCGCAGCGGCTGCCATGACTTTTTTGCCGACTGTTGTAGAACCAGTATATAGCAGGTGATCAAAGGGTAGCGAGCTGAATGCCGCGGCAATATCAACTTTGCCGAGTACCACACAAACCATATCTGGCGAAAAATAGCGAGCGATTGCATCAGCAAACGCTTGAGCAAATTGCGGTGCTGCCTCACTCATCTTAATCATCACCCGATTACCTGCCGTTAATGCATCAATCAACGGCCCTACTGCCAAAAATAGCGGGTAATTCCAAGGCACCATGATACCGACCACGCCTAATGGCTGCGGCTGGATCTCATTATGTGCAGGCATATACAAGGCTGAGATAGGCGCACGCTGCGTTTTCATCCATTTTTTGCCATGTTTTTTGGCATGGCTAATACCCGTAAAGCTCGGGAACAACTCGGCAAACTGCGTCTCAGATTCGCTACGATAGCCGAAGTCTGCGTTAATCGCTTCCGTAAAACCAATTTGGTTATCGCTAAGCATGACCTCTAAGTTGTCTAACTGAGTCTCGCGTGTTGCCCAATCATTTATTGGCTGCGTCCGGCTAAGTGCTTGCAAGTGTGCAAACTGCGATTGCATCTCATCGATAGTGTGAGCAGTACTGAGCACTTCAGACGCGTCTTGTGTTACTGGACTGATATCTACTGAGGTCGGCTCGCTAGCCTTTTTATTATTACCTGTCATTGTTCTTCCTTGTTATATGTATTGGCATCATTCTAGGGCATGTCCTCAATTCAATCGATAGTTATCTAAATGGGTTAAAAATGGCTAAATCTTGCCAAACGGCGTCAAATAGCTGACTAATATCTCGATATTATCTGCGCTATTTTCCTTGTTTGACTGCAATTTATCTCATTTTTATCACCATTTTTAAAATGAGGACACGCCCTAATTCACTATCTTTTAATGTAGCGTAGTGAACAGCGAATGAACAGCAGATTCCAGTAACTCCTACGTTCGTAAAAAAGTAATATGACACATCCTAGCTTATGTCTCTCCTTTACTCGTCACAGTTATTTATAAACTCTACACAGGTACAATTTATAGATTTTCAAGTTAGAGAATCCCAATTTATAGAAACCTAAATTATAAAGCCTCAACTTATAGAGAGGCAGCTTGCACAGACATTACTTACACAAGCATCGTTTACACAGACACAAAATATAACTTTGGGTGCCAATCTCAAAAACTGCTACACTTAATGCCAGAAATTAACACCTGCAAAACCTTAATAATGTATATCTAAAGATCAGACAACAATAAGACTGCCACTCTCATGGAAAACACCACACAACCGCTCAACGAAACGCTTGTCACTAAATACCTATCAACAGCCGACTATAACCCGACTCATGATGCGATGTTACAACGCACGCTTGAGCGCATTGCGTTAAAAAAAGAACAAGACTTACGGACGCCTGACGAGCTATGGATTGTCGATCATAATGATGTTTATACTCTTGGGCAGGCAGGTAAAGAAGAGCACATACTGCAACGTACTGACACCCCTATCATCAAGACAGATCGTGGCGGTCAAGTCACTTGGCACGGTCATGGACAATTGGTTGTTTATTGGTTGTTTGATTTGCACAGCTTGGGCTGGAGTGTGCGCCATTTAGTGTCTCATGCCGAACAAGCCATCGAAGATGTGATCAATGAGTGCTTACAAGAGTCTGATGCCTCGAAGAGTGAAAATATCAGCGCTCATGCACGCCGTGACGCCCCTGGGGTTTATTTATATGCGGATACTTCTGCACCAGATAGTAATACCGATACGCAAACCAACGATACACCTGTTGATGATAAAATCATGCTCGGGAAAATAGCATCACTCGGTTTTAAGATTAAGCACGGTTTTAGTTATCATGGTATCGCGTTAAACGTCAATTGCGACTTGGCGGCGTTTAATGCGATTAACCCTTGCGGTTATGCTGGCATGCAAATGCTGCGCTTATCAGATTTCGTCAATATGACTGAAAACGCTGCACCATCACTTAGCTACGAACAGGTCACACAAAAATTGATTGATAATATTGCTAAGCGTCATGCCGGTATTATTGAGTTACGAGCGATCGCACCAAAATAAATGCTTTGAGTCCATTTTTGCATAATCTTTTTTTGCATAATATCTTGCCCGCTTAGACTTAAGCATTTTGAGAAAATTTGTAGCAAACTTGCTATAATCGCTGTCGGTACAATTGGCGCAGCGATTATATGATAATAGCGCAGTCAAACCCTTATATATTATTCAAAGATTCAAAACAAAAGAAAACTGGAGCAGTTTATGGCTGATTTTAATAAAATTCTAGACGCAGGCGACGTAGATAACGGCATCATCAACGTAGTAGTAGAAATTCCAGCTGGTAGCAGTCACAAAATCGAATGGAATCGCGAGCTAGCAGTATTTGAGCTTGATCGTATTGATCCACAGATTTTTGCCAAGCCTTGTAACTATGGCTTTATCCCACAAACACTTGACGAAGATGGCGATGAGCTAGATGTGTTATTGCTTACTGAGCAACCATTACCAACTGGCATTTTCTTAAAAGCCAAAGTAATCGGTGTGATGAAGTTCGTCGATGATGGTGAAGTAGATGACAAAATCGTCGTCGTACCTGCTGACGACCGTGACACAGGCAACGCTTACAACAGCCTAGCTGATTTACCAAAACAGCTAATCAACCAGTTAGAGTACCACTTCAGCCATTACAAAGACCTGAAAAAACCAGGTAGCACTGTGGTTGAATCTTGGGACGATGTTGCAGAAGCGAAAGAAGTGATTAAAAAGTCTATCCAACGCTGGAAAGATCTATAATTTATCAAAGATTGGCAGAAATGCTGATACAGATAGATACTAAAATACCGCAATCATCATTTTGATTGCGGTATTTTTTTTGCTTGAATATTTAAATGTTCAACAGACCCTGTTTATAAAGCCGTTATAATAAACAAGACATCATCTTTAAATTTTTACGTTGCAATAAGGACAATCATGTTTAACCCCGACCCTAGCGCAAAGTCAGTCAACTCAAAACTGCCAAAAGCGGTCATTATGATGATCGAAAAAAACAATATAGTCATGGCCATCAAAACACTGGCTGAAGATGAAAACATCAGTATGGATGAAGCCAAGGTACGGATTGATGCCTATGAGACGCAGCTAAAGGTAAAACAGCAGCAAAAACTCAATACTATCGCCAGTAAGCAAGGCATACCTCATCAAGCTATCAGCTTTGATAGAGAGCCCGAAACCGAAGATGAATCTGATAAATTGGTGAAAAACCGTCTCAAAGCCAATAAAAAAGGTAAATCATTCAAAAACCTACAGGATGGCGTAGACGGCAAACTAAATGATTTAGGATGTAAAAAACCACTACTACCTTATTGGACAAAACGGTTGTTGGTTATTGCTGTCATTATGGCAGGACTGTTTTGGATACTGTGGCAAGTGTTTGGTTAGAATTCCGTACCGAGTAACCAGAGCTAATTTAAGTAGTTCCATTATGGCGGTCTGTTTTAAGTGGTCTGCTAATCCATTTGAGGGGCGAAATAGCTGGCTCCCTTAGGGTATACTCTACGCTAACTATAACTTCATAAGGGTTTTAAATGCCAGATACCTATATAGAGATTTACACCGAGCATCAAAGTGATACTTGCTTAGAATGGGTAAATAGCATGGTTAAAATGCTGATGAACTTCTACGAAGACACAAGAGGATTAACATGGTCAGGGGTATATTCAGAAACTTACCAAGGTAAAGGGTACACTTTCGTCCATCTAGCTACTTTACTCAAACACAGTGAACATGATGCTTATAAATTACTTTTTGATTTCATTCAAGAACGATGCCTATTACTCATTAAAAACCGCCCTGATGACTGTCATATCTTATTGACTCCGCAGTCCTCAACAGATTACAAAGATGGTTTAGGTCTAGGTAATAGCCAGACTACTCAAAAATTCATCCAATTTCCTAATGTTGGAGTAACTACTTCAAGATTTGCAGGTTATAGACGAATAGAGGTCATCATGGCGCATAAAAAAACTGGGTTTAGTGTCATTGCTAACGATCATAGAAGTCAGATTGGCAATACAGAAATAGCAGGTCAGTATCTGTATTCTAGAATACAGTTTTATAAATATTTACCTAAGGAGGCTATTTGGTATTAGAACACTTTAGTATTCAATAATTATACATCATCAATCTACACGACAAGTATCACTTGAAGTACACTACGATTATCAGAACAATTCAACCTATTGATACTACTAACCTACAGCCTACAGTTCGAGTCCTCACTAGAGTGTCAAACCAGTAAAAGCACTTGATTGGTTCGCCATAGGTATGCCCAAAATATAAATCCTCTAAACGATAACTCATCTGTTAATAGTCGAAGCGATTCATGAACTTGACTTTAAACCTATAGATCGAGTTGTATGGCGTTTTGCCATATATTTACCCAGTAAGGGTAAGCAAAATGCTGGTAATTGAAAAGCACCCAGTAACGGTAAAAACACCGCACCCATAAAAGGTGCCGTTATGGTGTAAGCAAGCAATACATTGCGTCCACCGCACACCAACGCAGCGATGATGGCGTTTTCATAGCCAAAACGCCGATATATTATGTAAGCCGTAAAATAAAACACCAATGCCAATACAAAACTTAGCACCAGTAACAACAATGCTTGCCACGGATTATGATCAAAGGTGGTACGAAACCCTGCCATCAGTCCAAGTGGAAACAACATCAGCAGTAAAATATTAAACTGCCCAATTTTGGGATAGTAACGCGACAAAACAGCAGGTGAAACGAACCGACGCACCCCAAAAGCTAATACTATTGGCATAACAATATAAATCAACAAACGATTGACATAAGTGCCAATGTCTATGTGCGCATTTTTATCGCCCAATAGCCACAATACGCCTAATAATGTACATGGCATGATGAGCGTAGCAGCGATAGTTTTTGCCGTCGCCAGCTGTGCATCAAACCCCACCGCATTGACCAATGCACCACTACCAAATAACGGGGCAGTAGCACCAAGCCCTGCAATCGCCAACAGCCAATCGCCACGCACACCAAGCGCATAGGCAATTAGTATTAAAGCCAGACTTATACCTCCGCTTTGTAACAAAGCAAAAACCCACACATAGCTTGTCGCTATACGCTTTAACAGTGCATATTGATCGATGCCGAGTAAAGTAAAAAACATTAAGAAAAACAGCATTTGAGGTAAATATATCAATACCACATTGGATACGTCTGGAAAAACAAAGCCAAAAATTGCGCAAACGGGCATAATTAATGTGCCATGACGCGCAATAAACCGAAGAAGCATGATCTTTCCTAATAAAAAACATTCATATAAAAAGGTATGACTCCCCTTTTTTACCATCCATTATGCAAATAATCCCCACATGATACTACTTTAGTATTTTAATTACCTAATCATACCACTGTGACGGTTTGCTACTTTTTTGGCCCAATCAGATAAACCTCATGTAAATTGAGAACACACCCTAAAAAGATGCCAGCCCGAACGCTCGACGATATATCTGCTATTATAGCGATAACGTACAAATGTATATTCTAAAGAAACTTTCTTGAGACTCACCATGATCCTTCTGCATACCTCGCTCACCAGCAAGACAACCCTCTTTTTAACAGCAGCGATATTATCCGTGTCGGCACTGGCTGCTGATTTTAACCAAACCCAATATTTGGCTGATCAAGCTGATGCTAAGGCTCAATATAGCCTTGGCTTGGCTTATTACAACGGCCAAGGCGTGCGTCAAGATTACAGTAAAGCGGCTAAGTGGTATCAAAAAGTAGCCAACCAAGGCGATGCTGATGCTGATGCTGATGCTGATGCTGATGCTGATGCTCAATATATGCTTGGGCTGATGTACGATCAAGGCGAAGGTGTTCGTCAGAATAATGCTACTGCTAAAGAATGGTTTGGTAAATCTTGTAATAACGGTCTTCAAGTTGGTTGTAATAAGTTTCAACAATTAAATGCAAAATAGAAAGCCTTAGAGCTTTTCAGAAAAAAAGATAAAGAGGTTATTGAAAATAACCTCTCAACTTTATGCTGCTCAATCCTCAATACTATTGACCCAACCAAACTCTTCCAGGATACGCATCCATTGATCGTCTAATCCCGCTTTTAGCAATAACGGCTCGCCAGTGACCGGATGGCTGAGCGCTAAAGTCTGAGCATGTAGCAGCATGCGCGTACAGTCATATTGAGTACGAAAAAACCGCGTATGACGTATATCACCGTGACTGGTATCACCCACAATGTGATGGAATAAATGCCTCATATGTCGACGCAGCTGATGCTTACGTCCAGTCTCAGGAGTCAAACGCATAAGACTATAGCGGCTAGTGGCGTGTTTTTTTGATACCGCAAATGGTAGCTCAATTTGTGCCAAACTCTGCCAGTGGGTAACCGCTTCTTGAGCAGGTTTGTCCAAGTTGGCAAACTTATCAGCGATGGCATCGGGCTTAAAGCTCAACGCATAATCAACGCTACCCTGCTCTGACATAAAGCCGCGCACCACAGCTAAATACTGCTTGGTCACTTGGTGTGCAGTAAACGCCTCGGTCAGACTACGTGCCACAGCTGAGCTCTTGGCAAACAACAACACGCCCGATGTAGGCCTATCCAACCTATGCACCGGAAACACATGACAACCCACCGCATCACGAGTGAGTTGTAGGGCAAAGCGCGTCTCGCCTCTATCCAGCCAGCTGCGATGCACCAGTAGCCCAGCTTCTTTATTAATCGCCACCAGATGCTCATCTTCATAGATGATTTCTATTTGATTGACGATATCACTTTCGGAGCCCGTGTTTTCGATATTCATGTTTTCAGTGCCCATACTTTAGGTCTTAATGAAGCCGTTTCATCGTATAAGTTGTGCTAACTTTTAACAGAATCTAGGGTCTGTCCTCATTTTAAAAATAAAGGAGTGCCCTAGCCAAAACGCTGTTGCAAATAAGCATTGATATCATTAGATTCATACATCCATTGGACATCGTCGTTTTCTTGAATGCGCAAACAAGGCACTTTTATCCGTCCACCATTTTCAGCAAGCTCATTGCGAAATTGCTCATTGTTTTTTGCATCTCGCAGCTCAATAGGCACATTCAACTTGTGAATTTGACGACGGACTTTGACGCAAAAAGGACAAGATTGGAATTGATACAAAGACAAGCCTTCACCAGCCTGATTAACTAAAGCTTGCTCTTCTGCAGTGCGGGTCATGGCTTTACCTTGTGTCATGACACTTATACCAGCGATAATTCGCCCTAGACCTTCTCGTAGTAATTTAA
>NZ_JBQSXG010000058.1:0-19882 GCF_052378005.1 Psychrobacter sp. AOP31-B2-9 | reverse complement strand
GTCTGATGCCAGCATACTTTTTAGAACACCACCATTTTTTTAACTTTTTGTAGGGACAGTTTACATGACAATGTCAGATAATTCAGTGGCTAGGCTGAATCAAATAAAAAATCCATCCTTTAAAGCATTCAAACAAATTAATATGATCATGGCATTGACTGCCGCTTCTACGCTATCAATGGCCGCAGATGATATACGCACTACCACGTTGACTCAAACGTCCCATCAAACTATTAAACCCTCACTAAAACAGTCACCCAAAACCTTGCCAGCTAAGCCTCAAGCTTATACTTATGGTGTGCGGCCCTTTTATTTGGTCAACGATATGGACGCAGGACCATTAAAAGACGAGCTGATGTCTTGTAGTGCGCAAACGCCTAGCAAAACCGACTTTTCTATTGCCCATCGCGGCGCACCTTTACAGCTACCAGAACACACTTATGACAGCTACCTCGCCTCAGCGCAAATGGGCGCTGGCATATTAGAATGCGATGTGGCTTTTACCAACGATGGCGAGCTGGTCTGTCGCCACGCACAAGACGATCTGCATACCACTACCAATATCCTTGCTACCCCACTCGCCAAACAGTGCACCGTACCACCTATCATAGATGCCAATGGTGTACTGACCAATGCCGACAGTATTGAATGCCGCACCTCAGACATTAGTGTCAATGAATTTAAGACCCTGACAGGGAAAATGGATGCCGCAGATAAAACCGCCACTAACCTAAACGACTATATGAATGCAACGGCTGCATGGCGAACCGATTTATATTCACAGAATGGTCAAGTGCTCACATTAAAAGAACATATTCAGCTTGCCCAAAGCCTCGGTATGAAACACACGCCAGAGCTAAAATCACCAGCAGTTACCATGCCATTTAACGGCTATAGCGTAGATGCTTATCGTCAGCAGTTGATTGACACTTACAAAGACGCAGGCGTGGCTGCCAGTGACGTGTTTGCTCAGTCGTTTAATATTGAAGATGTCGATTACTGGATTAAACATGAGCCTGATTTTGGTGCGAATGCCATTTACCTAATCGACGATAGCAATGAGACCGCAACTGGCAAAACCTTTGATAACAATGACCCCACTACATGGAAACACTCTCTCACTAATATCAAAGCGCGTGGTATTAAAACCATCGCACCGCCACCTTGGATATTGGTCACCACTGACGCGACAGGTAAAATGATACCGTCCGCTTATGCCAAACAAGCCAAAGCGCTTAATTTGGATATCATCACTTGGTCACTAGAGCGCTCAGAGCCTTTAGCGACAGGCGGCGGTTGGTATTATAATGATTTGGATAAGGCAATTAATAACGATGGTGATATGATGACGTATATCGATGTACTGGCACAAGACGTTGGGGTAAAAGGTATTTTTTCTGACTGGCCTGCAACCGTTACCTACTATGCAAACTGTAAGGGCTTGAGCTAATAACGGCTTAACTCTTTCTATCGAGATCGGTTGATTAAGCTCAAATCATCTCTGTTTATTACTGGCAAGGTCAACCAAGTCGCCACTTGGTTGACCTTTTTTATACCACAAAGGCAATCAAACGCTTATTTTTCCATAAACTTTCCATGGCTTTTGATAAGCATTATCAGAATGCCTTGGGACTTTTGTGCTAGGATAATCTCAACAACTTTAGGGCCCTTTTATAACGCCTACATACAAACTATATTCAACAGAGTCGGCACTGACAATATTTGTGCGATGATGGTTGATTGATGAATTGAGGTGCTTGATTAATGAATTAATGAACCAACCGCCGCGTCAAATACGCCACTTTTTACACATTTTTATTAAATAAGTATACCGTCATGACTCATATTTTATTGGTAGAAGATGATCCCGCTATCGCGATGTCGCTCAAAGTCACCTGCAAGCGAGAGGGTTGGCAGATTACTTGGCTAGACAATGCCAGCAGTGTACTACCGATGTTACACAGCGAAGAGGCAAAAACGCTATCGGCCATTATCTTGGACGTGGGATTGCCTGATGGCGATGGTTTAAGCCTATGTCAGCAAATACGTCATACCTCTGATATAGACGATTTAAAAGATCTACCAATCGTATTTTTGACCGCTCGTAGTGATGAGGTGGATCGCATCTTAGGGTTAGAGATGGGCGGCGATGATTACTGCGCCAAACCCTTTAGTCCACGAGAGTTGGTCGCACGCCTAAAAGCCATTTGGCGGCGTGAGCAATTGCTGTCTCAACAGTCAGCCATGCAGGCCCCATCAACAGAAGATATCGCAAACGACAACGCTACCCATAATATGTCGGGTCAAGCGTTAACCTTTGAGTGTCAATCTGGTGTTTGGCACTATCAACCGCTCAATTACTCGTTAATGTGGCAAGAGCAAAAGCTTGAGCTGAGTAATACCGAGCGCAAAATCTTATT
Organism: Psychrobacter sp. AOP31-B2-9; assembly: GCF_052378005.1. Classification (NCBI taxonomy): domain Bacteria; kingdom Pseudomonadati; phylum Pseudomonadota; class Gammaproteobacteria; order Moraxellales; family Moraxellaceae; genus Psychrobacter; species Psychrobacter sp. AOP31-B2-9. The sequence goes on along the minus strand of NZ_JBQSXG010000058.1, from coordinate 17,462 downwards.
GACCTTATTACAAGCACCCAATCAGGTATTCAGTCGCGAGCAGTTGCTAAATGCCGTCAGTGATTATCCTGATCATCGTCTGGCTCGAACGATAGACAGTCATATTAAGGCGATTCGTAAGCAATTGGCGACTGTCGATGCTAGCACTGATGTGATTCATACACATCGCGGGCTAGGTTATGCGTTGTGCCCTGCTTAGCGCTCTATAACTACCAACTGTACTGATAACCATATGAGTCATAAAACAAATAAAATTGATGATGATAGCGCGAAAAACCGCTCTACTCATCATACTCATGCCAGCCAAAGCAATTGGTATGCAAAGCTACATCCCATCGGCACGGTACAGCAAACAACTGAGCCAAAAAAACTGCTGAATTTAAGTATATTTTTTAGAATATGGTTGGCCGTTGCCTTAGTACTGAGCATTTGCGGTGTGGCCGCGTTTACGCAACTGTTTGGTTATGTCAAACCAACAGCGCAGCAAGTCATCGAAGATACCTTGTTAGATACCAGCAAACTACTTGCAGCAAGTCTACAGGTGCCATTAGCTTCAGGACAGCTGTATGACGAGGACTATCAGGAAAGGCTTGATACTGTATTTATTGGCACGCCAGTAACGAGTAAAATCAGAGAGCCAAAGTATAAAAGTAAAAACCATAGTAGCTTTCGGATATATGTAACGGACCAGACAGGCATGGTTATATATGACTCTTTACCTGAGCCTAATAATGACGAAGGACAAGATTACAGCCGCTGGAACGATGTATACCTGACCCTAAAAGGTCAATATGGTGCAAGAAGCACGACACAAGATCGTTATCAGCGCGATGGTACGATTATGTATGTGGCACAGCCGATAAAAGATGAAGCTGACAACCTAATTGGCATTGTCAGTGTCGGTAAGCCTGTCGCTAGCGTATTGCCATATTTGGATGACACGCGCAATCGCATGCTCGTTACCGCGCTGTTTATGAGTATTGCTGCTCTTATTTTGGCAGGGCTGGTGGCCTGGTGGCTCAAGCAAAGCATCACACTCGTGACTCAGTATACAGGTGCACTGGCTGAAGACACCAAAAAGCCCTATTTTTATTTAGGTCATGAGCTCAACAGCCTCACAGATACCATTGAATCGATGAAACACCGACTAGAAAACCGAGCGTATGTCACTGACTACGTCCATACCCTCACCCATGAGCTTAAAAGCCCCTTAACGGCCATTCGTGCCAGTGGCGAACTATTAGAAGATGACGGAGTTGATAATAGTCTGCTTGATAATACAGACCGGCAGATGCTCATCGAAACCATTGGCGAACAAAGCATCAAAATGCAGAAATTAATTGATCGACTACTCTTGCTTGCCAAAGTTGAGCAACCCAGTTTTAAGCTAAATCGGCAATTAACGCCTCTATTACCTGTGTTACAAACGCTCAAAAAAGACAATGCCGCTAAGTTACAACAGCAACAACTACCGCCGATCGATATCTATGTTAATGATATATTATTGACTGATAAAACCGACTTATCACCAGAATCATTAGCAAACACCCACGTATTTGCAGATCAATTTTGGTTGGTGCAGGTATTGCAGAATATATTGGACAACGCCATTTATTTCGCCAAAAACACAGTCACTATTCGGCTGTATAGTCATGTACATACCCTAAACATTGATATTTTTAACGATGGTAAGTTACTACCTGATTATGCGGTTGATAAAGCATTTGACCGTTATTTTAGCCTCTCGCATCAAAGCCAATCTGCCATGCATTCAGACGAGTCCTCCAAAGTAGCGACCCCGCAGGCACAGGCACAGCCGCATGCAACGAGTAATACTCTTAAAAAAGGCACTGGCCTTGGTTTGACCTTAGTAAAACAAGTTATTGAACATCATGGAGGTCAGGTCTCGATTAACAATATTAATAGTAATGAAGACGCTAAAAATGACGAGGGCAATGCTACTAAACACCCGCATTCTGGCGTAATGGTAAGTATTACCTTACCTTTGGCGAAAGCATAAAATACAGACCCACGCGTCCTGTACTTTAACGACAGTTCATACATTTTCCATCACTCCTGCACAGGTTTTCTATCTGTTTGTCTTACGATAGCGTTATTCAAATTCGTAATCACCATTAAAGGTAGAAAACCTATGCAACCATCATCTATTGAAAACCTACTAATCAAAAACCAGCTTATTGAAAGCCGTTTGATTGAGAACGATTTGATTGAGAGCCTACTGGGTCATAGCCGTCATCATTGTGCACAGGCTTTATCCAATCAAGGCATCAATAGTATTGAATTTGGGCATTGGCTCGCCATCCCTAGTCAGCAGCTATTATTGGTATTTCGCCATCAACGCTGTGTGGCAGTTGATGCTTATCAAATAGCGGCCTAAGCATTTACTCACTGCGCCCGACCTTTTAATCATCCACAAAAAAGCCCTATGTTCGCTCTAATTATTTCTAATGAGCGCAAACATAGGGCTTTATCAGTTACTTTACGATCAAAATACTGGTATTGGTATTGATATGAAGACTATGTAATCGATTCAACTGGCTGCTCGACATCAGCATTTTGACCGCGGTGACGTAGGTAATGATCGAGCAACACAATCGCTAGCATGGCTTCTGCGATAGGCGTGGCACGCACACCAACACACGGATCATGACGACCTTTGGTCAGCATATCGATTGACTCACCTTGCGTATTGATACTCTTGCCAGCCGTGGTAATGCTAGAAGTTGGCTTGAGGGCGATACTGACACGAATGTCTTGCCCTGATGAGATACCGCCTAATATACCGCCAGCATGATTGGCAGTGAAACCGTCTGGTGTCAGCTCGTCTCGGGCGCTATGACCGAACTGTCCAGCCACCGCCATACCATCACCAACCTCAACACCTTTAACAGCATTGATACTCATCATGGCATGGGCAATATCAGCATCCAAGCGATCAAACACTGGCTCACCGAGCCCCACTGGCACACCGCTGGCGATAACTTCCAGACGCGCGCCGCAGCTGGTACCTTCACGGCGCAGGCTGTCTATCAAGGTTTCAAAACGGCTCACGGCTTCTTTGTCAGCACAAAAAAACGGATTGCTATTCACAAAGTTCCAATCAATTTGACTCGCGTCTGTTACCTTACTATATTCATTGCCAATCTGCGTCACATGCCCACGAACTTGCACACCCAGTCGGTCTTGTAAGTATTTTTTGGCAATCGCACCAGCCGCGACTCGCATCGCTGTTTCGCGTGCTGATGAACGACCACCGCCGCGATAATCACGAAAACCATACTTCATACTATAAGTGTAATCGGCATGACCCGGACGAAAAGTATCTTTAATCTCGCTATAGTCTTTTGATTTTTGATTGGTGTTTCGAATCAATAAACCAATCGATGTGCCCGTCGTTTTACCTTCAAACACACCAGAGATAATTTCCACTTCATCAGACTCACGGCGCTGGGTAGAATACTTGGACGTCCCCGGCTTACGGCGATCCAAATCTATCTGCAAATCATCTGCAGATAATATCAATCCTGGTGGTACGCCATCAACGATTGCCATAAGACCTGAACCATGCGATTCACCGCACGTGGTAACCGTAAAAACCTGCCCAATACTATTGCCTGCCATAACTATCCTTAAACCAGTAAACGCTACTGATGACTATTTAACCAACCGATTGTGATTTTGATATTGCTTATATTGAACTATTGAATGCTGTCTAAGAGCTGAACATAAGCGGCAAATAGCTGACGATGTGACACAAGCTCATCATAAGTAATCGCAAAGACACCATGACCGCCATGAGCAAACTTGAGCCAGTCAAACTGAATTTCAGGATAGGCTTGCTTTAATGCCCATTCGCTATCGCCCACTTCACAGATAAGCAAGCCGTCTGGGCTTAGATAATCTGGTGCTTCAAACAAGATACGATGTACCAAATCTAAGCCATCTTGACCCGCTGCTAGCGCATGCTCAGGCTCATATAAAAACTCAGGTGGCAAATCAGCCATAATCGCTGCATCAACATACGGCGGATTGGTCACAATAAGCTCATATTGGTTTTCAGTCGGAATCTTAGCAAACAAATCTGACTCAATCACATTGACTTGATGACCAAGATCATGGTGGTCGACATTGACCATGGCCACTTCGAGCGCGCCTTTATCGATATCAACAGCATCCACTAAGGCATCGACGAAGCGAGTCGCAAGGGCAATAGCAATACAGCCAGAACCTGTACACATATCCAAAACACGCTCAGGCTGCGACAGTTGCTTTACGTCTAAACCATGATCATAAAACACTGCGCCTTGCTCATTAGGATTGCTCCCTAACGGCTTAGCCAACTCAGTCACCTCAAAGTAAGGATGAAACTGCTGACGTATCAGTTCTGCTATCGGTGAGCGCGGAATCAACACACGCTCATCCACATAGAAAGGCAAATCGCAGAAATAGGATAAGTTAATCAAGTAACTGAGTGGCTTACGCTCTGCGATACGCTCTTCTAACAGACTAAGCACCAGCTGTTTTTCTGATGTGGTCAAACGACAATCAAGAATTTGCTCATTTGCAGACCAGTCTAGCGATAAGGAATGTAATACAATCGCAGAGGCCTCAGCGAACTCATCTGTCGTGCCTTGTGCAACGACCACATCGTAATTACGCAACTGAGTCACAGAAAAACGGATGAAATCACGAATACTAACGAGCTGCTCACGCGCTTCTTCTAACTCGGCGTGTAAATTAGCAAACTGATCGTCTTCACCTAAGAGTCCAGTTTCTAAATCGAATGACATATTATCTTCTGAACCTTCAGATTCATTGTCATTGAAGTACTGATTTTGAAACTCTTCTGCGCTCATTGTTTGGTCTTCTGACATATCATACCTTGCTGATTACATGGTCGTTGACTACATGTGGGTGAGTTAAATTGCTTGCTGTTAAAAATCGATTTATTCACTAGGCGTGTGAATGTAAACCTAGTCTTATATTATAGACATAAACGCTAGGCAGCGCCAACACTTGCGCTTTTGTGCCTATAGAAATAATGCGAAAGATAACAAACCTTTATAAGGTAATTGGGTCTTGAGCTGTATATACTCTCGTTAAGATATTACCCAACTGTAGTGAATACGTCAGCAGTTGACGTTTAGCAAGCATTAAGTGAAAAAAGATGTGTCTAAAGTTTGCGAAGCATCTAAAGTTTGCGCATAATAGCTGCATTAGCACAAACTACAAGTGATTTAACATGATGAAAATAAAACCTATTGTTACCGCGCTATCTATCGCTATTGTGAGCGCTAGTGCGATTGCCGCCACTACTGACAGTACTCGCACATTGCCAGTACGTACAGCCGACTCACTCGCCAAAAAAGTTAGCCTCGATGTGCAAGAAAATCGTAGCAACTCACTAGGTAGCGGTTCGTCAGCTGATAGTATGACGCAATTAATCGATTCAAAAAAAGACACAGAATCAGCCGCTGCAGATAATATGAGTGCTGTAGAGCTGACACGTAAAGATGAACAAGCTGATCGTAATGACGATATTACCGAAGGTCAAGCTGTTGCAGCGCCTAGCGATATATCATCGATCGATTCATCTGACCCACTCTCTTTCGAATTACCTGAGAGTGAAAAACGTCAAGATTTTAGCAACGATCCAACCATCAAAAATATCGAAAGTAAGAATGGTAAGAGATACACCACGCTTAACTTGTCAAACTATGCCAAACAAGTCAATGAGTCAGTTTGGTCGCCGAATATGAAAGTCAACTCAGCCATGACGATTAAGATGCAGGCGTTACTCGACTGGAACCATGCATCTCCTGGTCCTATCGATGGTGGCTGGGGTATGAATAGTAAGAAAGCCCTTACCAATTTTCAGAAGATGAAAGGTTTGTCAGCAACTGGCAAAATGGATCAAAAAACATGGAATGCCTTGATTAAAGACATTCCAGCCAACAAACCTGTATTGGTTACTTATACCTTGACGCAAGAAGATCTTAATACAAACTTTGCAACCACCCCTTCTGGCTCAGAAGCCAAGTCAAAAATGAAAGGGTTGTATTATCAAGACATCAAAGAGATGCTCGGCGAACGTTTCCACATGGATGTGCGCTACTTAGATAAGCTCAATAAAAACAAAACGTATAAAGTTGGTGAAACCATTACCGTACTGAACACTCGTGGCGAGCTAAACCAACGCATCAACCGTATCGTTGCCAATAAGGCAGACAAAACACTGTATGCCTATAACGGTGATAAGCTGGTCGCTACCTATCCGACCACCGTTGGTAGTGATGCTACACCGTCACCAAAAGGTACGTTTAAAATCATCAATAAGGTAAAAATGCCTTGGTATAAATCTACTGTCGGTAAAGGTGCCCAAAAGAAAGTTCATATGATTGCACCAGGACCAAATAACCCAGTAGGCGTCGTATGGATGGGACTGTCTAAACCTTCTTATGGTTTGCATGGTTCACCAGTACCTGAGGGCATCAGCCGCCAAGGCTCAGCAGGTTGTGTTCGTTTGACCAACTGGGATGTACTAGAGGTTTATGCCAATGTTGAAAACGGAGCCACTGTCGAGCTCAAATAGTTTTCCACCGTAATTACCAAAAAAGACCTTGATATATATCGAGGTCTTTTTTATGTCTAAATACAAAGTCATGTTGAACAGGCGCAAGCTTTCTTACGCTTCATAACCTTCTTCATTTCCAGTAATACTACTAATTTTTTTGGTAAAAAATAACCCTGCTGGGATAGAAAACACAATCCCAATGGCAACGGCTATTTGAATATGATGTATTTCATTAAAACCCGTTACTAAAGCGCCAATCATAAACATACCGACAGTTACCGTGGCTGCCATTGAATAGATGACAGAAAATAATGGCCAGTTCATAAGATATTCCTTACTTTTATTGTGGATATAATACATTTATACATTAATCCCATATTAAAAGTAAGTATTTAATATGACCCTAGATAGCAGCCATAAAAGATGAATAAAAAATAAACCCATGCTATTATTAAGGTTTTAATTTTTAGTGCTGCTAAGCTAGCAAAAACCACTTATGCAGTGGTTACCGCTCCACAAGCAATATATATCCTCAGCCACAAAAAACTCATACATCTTTATCTGTTTATCATTACAATAATAACTTTCTTTTATTCTTTAGAAAGCTACCTGCCATGACACCTTCTGAAAAAGACCCCATTAACGACTCTGTCATCTCAGAGGAAACACTAGACGATACTCATACGCCAAATGAACAAAATGTCTCGGTTAATGCTGCAGAGCCTAACTTAAATCATTCCGAAAACCTTGATGAGGATGAGAATGAATTCGGCGAAGATGTGTCAGGTGCCCAGCCACCTGAATCCAAAGTTGTCATAGAATCACTCAGCGAGGATGTAGCCGTGGCGTCTTTAGAGCCCTCTGACAACACTACACCTGAATCAGAGACATCTGATCTTGAAACTCAAACATCTACTGACAGTACAGACCTTAAATCACCACATGAGACCGATAATACAAGCAACACCTCAGAAACTACCAAAACCTCAGGAACTACCGAAAACTTAGAAAGCACCAAGTCAAATGAGCAAACCTCTCACGATGAGGCAGATGCTAAAATAACTGCTAAAACAGAAAATATCCATCATTTAGAAGAAGGCCAAGGTACCACCGATACACAACCTAATGACTCAGTAGCAGCCACAACGCCATTTTCTGATCGTAATGTAAACACAAACACGTCAGAAAACAAGATTGAAGAGAGTCAAAAAAAAGAAACAGTAGAAGATGATCTGGATCAAGAAAACGAGAGTAGCGAACAGGAAGAAGAGGTCAAAGAAGAAAAAGAAGCCAAACTTGAGTCTTATAAGCAATTTGTCGCTGAGCAATTTAGTAATCAAAAAGTAGACTACCCCGAAGTACGAGTCAGAATTGAAGCCAATGCACTGCCCAGCCGAATGTATTTCATTATGAATATACTTTCAGCCATTATTGCCAGTTATGGACTGGTGACCAACTCGGCAGCTGTCGTCATTGGAGCCATGCTCGTTGCTATGATGCTAGGCCCAATTACTGGCGTAGCATTGGCCATTATTGATCATCGTATGCCGCTACTGCGTAGGTCACTTATCACTATGCTAATAGGTGTATCGTTAGTCGTATTCGTCGGCTTTATCGTAGGATGGTTACACAAAGATCAGCCTTTGACGACAGAGATACTGTCGCGTACTCAGCCAACATCCATGGATTTAATGATTGCTCTAGCGGGTGGTACTGCAGGTGCCTATGCGATGGTATCACCGCACCTCTCGGTTGCCGTTGTGGGCGTAGCTGTTGCCACAGCATTGGTACCGCCGCTTGCAGCTAGTGGTATTTTATTTGCTAACGGTGAAGTACAGCTCGGGCTTGGTGCTTTTCTACTAGCAATCACCAACATTATTGCCATTCAATTTACCAATGCGCTTGTCTTATGGGTTTTAGGATTTCGTCGTTTGGTTGATGATGACTACAAATCCAACACCTACTTAACTTTTTTGCGGCGCAATGCCGTGACGTTAATATTGTTAGGCGTATTGGGCACTTACTTGTCAATCAACTTACAGAGCAATGCTAAACAGCAGAAGTTTGAGAGTGGTGTAAAAGAGTCTATTAATAGCTACTTTATTGATAAAGGTAATGTGCTGACCAATACACAATTTGATACCGTAGATGAACATCAAGTGGTACGAGCAGTCATCCGTGGTGAGACAACACCTAGCTCATACGATGTACGTCAGATTGAGTCTATTATTGCTCAAGATATGGCCAACAGTTTCCCTAACTATTTACCCATTAAACTACAGCTGCGCTACTTCCCAGTACAAGTCATAGAGTCCAATCCACTGGTAAAAGATAAGTTAGATGAAACCGATGCAGCGATTTTAGCCAATTAGGGCATGTCCTAATCAATAGCTATTTAACTGAGCTATAAATGGCTAAATGTACATAATAACCCTGCAGTTGTAACTCTTGTACCAAGAGCTTGGAGGTTTGTGCTAAAATCGCTTGCAAAATTATTTTTTCACCTATCCAACTCTATCCGTCAGTAAGGAGCCGCTGTGAGCCAGCCATTTCGCTCAGCCGATATTCGCCAAGCCTTTATCGATTTTTTTATAAGCAAGCAGCACACCCAAGTTTCATCATCTAGTCTGATTCCACACAACGACCCGACATTACTATTTACTAATGCCGGTATGAATCAGTTTAAAGAAACTTTTTTGGGTATGGAACCACGTGACTATACACGTGCTGTGACCTCGCAAAAATGTGTGCGTGCAGGCGGCAAGCACAACGATTTAGACAATGTTGGCTACACCGCGCGTCATCATACTTTTTTTGAAATGCTTGGTAACTTCTCGTTTGGTGATTATTTCAAGCAAGCGGGCATCGAATACATCTGGGAGTTTCTGACTTCAGATGAATGGCTAGCGATCGATAAAGACCGTTTATATGTCACTATTTATGAAACTGATGACGAAGCCTTTGATATCTGGAATAAAAACATCGGCATTCCAAGTGAACGCATCATTCGTATTGGTGATAATAAGGGTGCGCCTTACGCGTCAGACAATTTTTGGACGATGGGTGACACCGGTCCTTGTGGTCCTTGTACTGAAGTTTTTTATGACCATGGTGCCGATGTTGAAGGCGGCTTACCTGGCACACCTGAAGAAGATGGCGACCGCTTTATTGAGATTTGGAACTGTGTATTTATGCAGTTCAATCGTCAAAAGGACGGTACATTACTACCGCTGCCAGCACCAAGTGTCGATACAGGGATGGGGCTCGAGCGTATCAGTGCTATCATGCAGGGCGTTCATGGCAACTATGAGATAGATTTGTTTGTCCATTTGATGGATGCAGCAGCTGAGATTTTAGAGATTACCAATGAGCAGCAGTCATCGCTAAAAGTGATCGCTGATCACATTCGTGCCGTTGCATTTTTAATTGCTGATGGTGTCACGCCAAGTAACGAAGGCCGTGGTTATGTACTACGCCGTGTGATTCGCCGTGCAGTACGCCATGGTAACAAACTAGGTGCGGACAGTGAGTTTTTCTACAAGATGGTTGCGCCGCTAGTCGCTGAAATGGCAGTAGCCTACCCTGAGCTAAAAGATAAGCAAAGCATCATCGAAAACGCTATTCAAAAAGAAGAAGCACAGTTTGCCAAAACGCTCGCGCAAGGTTTGCGCTTGCTTGCCACTGAACTTGAAGGCTTACAAGATGGTGATACCTTATCTGGTGAAGCAGCTTTCAAGCTGTATGACACTTATGGCTTTCCGCTTGATTTGACCGCTGATATTACTCGTGAGCGTGGCATCGTGATTGACGAAGCTGAGTTCGATGAGCATATGCAAGCACAACGTGAACGCGCACGCGATGCCGGTAAATTCGATGTTGATTATAGCAGTGTTATTCAAGTAGAGACGCCGACGAGCTTTATTGGTTACGAGCAACTTGAAGAAACAGGCGTAACCATTGATGCGCTTTATCAAGATGGCAACCCAGCTGACAGCTTAGCAGAAGGAATGGAAGGTGTTGTGGTACTTGACCGTACACCCTTCTATGCCGAAGGTGGTGGTCAAGTTGGTGAATTGGGTGAGATTCGTACTGAATCAGGCGTCTTTGAAGTCCAAGACACCAAAAAATCTGGTCAAGCAATTATCCATCATGGTGTGGTCACCATGGGTGAGATTACGACCAAGCAAACAGCAGAGGCGCAAGTGCTCTCTAGCATTCGTGCTGCCAGTGCTAAAAACCACTCGGCCACTCACCTATTGCATGCCGCGCTAAGAGAAGTGTTGGGTGATACGGTATCGCAAAAAGGTTCACTGGTCTCAAGCGACGTACTACGTTTTGACTTTGCTTACGACAAGCCCGTTAGTCCTGCTGAAATCAGCCGTATCGAACACTTAGTCAATGAACAAATTCAAGCCAACACTCCTACTCGTATCGAGCACATGTCTATTGATGAAGCCATGAATCAAGGCGCGATGGCACTGTTTGGTGAAAAGTATGGTAGTGAAGTTCGTGTCCTTACCATGGGTACAGACAGCATCGTAGACGGTCAACGCAAGCCCTTCTCTATTGAGTTGTGCGGTGGCCTGCATGTACAGCGCACTGGTGATATTGGCGTACTAAAAATCACTAGCGAATCAGGTATTGCCGCTGGTATTCGCCGTATTGAAGCCGTCACTGGTATGAATGCGATCAAGAATATTCAGCAAGGTGAACAGCAATTGAGCGAGCTTGCCAGTCAGCTGAAAGTAAAACGCCCTGATGTGGCTCAGCGTGTACGCACCATGGCGGATAAGCAACGTGATCTAGAAAAACAACTAGAGCGCTTACAACAAAAAATAGCCAGCGCTCAAGCTGCTAACTTACTCGATGACGTGCAAACTATTGCAGATACGCCAGTACTTATCAGTACATTAAGCGGTATCGATGGCAAATCTATCCGTACCCTAATGGATGACATCAAGTCGAAACTTCCAGATAGTGTGATTGTATTGATTGGCGATAAAGATGATCAGCTTGCACTAGCAGCCAGTGTGGCTAAGTCTGTCACGACCAAAATCAAAGCAGGTGATATCATTCGTCACTTGGCAAGTGAACTGGGCGGTAAAGGTGGCGGTAAGCCTGACTATGCACAGGGGGGCGCACCAAAATCGGCCGATACTAACGCTGTTGTTAATGCCCTACCTGCTTGGATTGAAGCTCAGCTTGGCTAATACCGAATCTGATTATACTGCTACTTTATTTCACATATAGTCGATTGGTTATAATAGCTATAACCAATCGCCATACATCTTAACCGTACTGACGCTTAACGTTATGATGTAGATATGGTATAAAGGTCAACGTTTAAGCATATCGTTCATCTATTACCTACTAAGTACGACTAGTAAATAAACAGCATAGAGCGCAACTCTTATAATACGGCTTTATTTATGCAAGCATTGATTGAGCGTCATATTGACTCTCATTGATGATCACAAAGGGCCATTAATGAATAATAGGTAGATTTTTATGGCGTTAATAGTACAGAAATATGGCGGTACCTCGATGGGCAGTATCGACCGCATAAAAAACGTCGCCCAACGAGTCAAACGCTGGCATGACAATGGTCATCAAGTGGTTGTGGTGGTTTCTGCTATGAGTGGCGAAACCAACCGCCTGATTGATCTTGCACGCCAAATCAGCGCTCAGCCAGATCCCCGTGAATACGACCAAATGGTTTCAACAGGTGAGCAGGTTTCTATCTCTTTATTGGCCATGGCGATTAAAGATCTCGGCATTGGTGCTCGTTCATTCACAGGTCGCCAAGTAGCGATTAAAACGGATAATGCCCACAATAAAGCCCGTATCGAAAGCATCGATGATCAAAACATACGTGAGCAATTAGATGCTGGAAACATCGTCATCGTAGCCGGCTTTCAGGGCATTGATGCAGAAGGCAATGCCACCACATTAGGTCGAGGTGGCTCTGATACTACTGGTGTCGCTATTGCAGCGGCGCTAGGTGCTGATGAATGTCAAATCTATACCGATGTTGATGGTGTCTATACTACTGACCCTCGTGTCACCTCAAAAGCCAAAAAACTTGAAAAAATCACTTTTGAAGAAATGCTAGAAATGGCAAGTCTTGGCTCTAAAATTCTACAGATTCGTTCAGTAGAATTCGCTGGTAAATATGGTGTACCTTTGCGTGTACTATCTAGCTTTGATGAAAATAACGACGGTAGTTTTGACCAAGAATTTCAAAACAATGTCGGCACCCTAATTACGATAGACGAAGGAGACAGTATGGAACAGGCAATCATCTCAGGTATCGCTTTCAACCGAGACGAAGCAAAAATTGTAGTGCGCGGTGTACCTGATCATCCTGGTATTGCCTCTGCTATCTTGAGCCCTATTGGACGTGCCAATATCGAAATCGATATGATCGTACAAAACCTTTCGGATAATGGTACAACTGACTTTACCTTCACTGTTAATCGTACTGACTTAGACAAAACACTAAAAGTGCTCAATGACGAAGTCAAAGACGAAATTGGTGCCAAAGAAATTTTGGGCAATAGCGAAGTTGTCAAAGTTTCATTGGTTGGTGTTGGCATGCGCTCACATGCAGGCGTTGCTAGTCTGATGTTCCAGACACTTGCTGAAAACAACATCAATATCCAAATGATATCGACCAGCGAAATTAAAGTATCAGTACTAATTCAAGATCAACATTTAGAAAAAGCTGTTAAATCATTACATACAGCATTTGGTCTTGATCGTGAAGATGGCGAAAGTAAGATCGCTGGGTTATAATAGTTTCTGATAATCTTGATCCCTAGTTGTATAGCTGGGCTATCATTTTTATTAAAATATAAATTTAGCTATCACATATTTGTTATTCATAGCATTCAATAATTTTTGATTAAATAGGGTCTTTTTAGATCCTATTTTTATTATTGCTAGGCTTAGTAGTTAACTAATAGTTTTGTGAAAACTCGTGACAGTATCTGTTATGCCCCCTATAATGGGCTTTCATTTGGGCTAAATGAATCTACCTATCATTACCGTCATTGGTACAACGTTTAAATATTATCGTTATACCAACATACGACATATTCAGTACGACGGTGATGTCCTGCAATTGAGAAGTAATATAATGAGTAATAACCTGTCAATGCGACATAAGGAGTGTGACGCATGTTAATTTTGACACGCCGTGTAGGTGAAACGCTAATGATTGGTGACGAGGTCAGTGTGACTGTCCTAGGTGTCAAAGGTAATCAAGTACGTATCGGTGTAAATGCACCTAAAGATATTGCCGTACACCGCGAAGAGATTTATCAACGTATTCAGCATGAGCGCTCTGTACAGTCGCAAATGCAGCATCTAGAGCAAGGTAATTTTGCGCCTTCTTTTGATGATGAAGATTACTTTAATCGCTAAGCTGTCATGCTTAATCATTGAGCGTATGAAAGCATTGTGTTTTTATAAATATCATATATAGATATTTTATATAAAAACTGTATTTTTTTAATCTGCTCTGAGGTCATTTATTTATGAGTATTCGCCAATCAGATATATCGGCTCTACTTAATGGTTTGAATAAGAAAGCCATTGGATTCAATGATGTCATCAGTTTTATTGATGATTTTTATCGCTATGCGCCTGCCCCTTTTGTTAATGGTATGGTCCATAATGCAGCTGGTGAAAATGAAGGCAGTGCCAAGATTTTTGGTTTTGCTAAACACCATGGTCTTGATCAATTGGATACGCTAAAACTATTCGGCGAGCACTACGCCAAAGTTCAAGCAACACCTAACGGTACCGATCATGCCAATATTCGCAACTTTTTGCATTGGGGTTGGCAAGGTTTTTTGATGCAAAAAAACCCATTGACACCACGTCCTAGCGTTGATACTACTGCACTTTAATGACCCATCAGATAATAAAAAAGCCACGCTACATATAGCGTGGCTTTTTTATTGCGGCTTACCATAATAGATGCTTATTTATTATGAAACTTAACAGGTTGCACCGCACCTTTAGGATTAGGCATATTTGGGTAATGATGCTCATGCTCGACATCACACTCTTCTCCAACGATAGAACCATCTTCTTTTACTGGTTTATGAATATAGCCTGTACGTTCAGCAGGCTGTAGATGTTCATGCTCCCAGACCATCACTGCTTGCATGCAAGTGTCGCGCTGTTCAGGCGTCAATTTTCGACCATCAGGCCATTTACCCAACTCAATTGCCACACGAAATTTATCAACCACTTCTGGCGTCAAACTTGTCAATATCGTTTGTTTGTCCATCTTAACTACTCTCCACTACTACTTTTTGTTATGTTCTTTATATAAACTTCTCGCTTATTCATCATCCATAATATCATCATCGACATCCAGACTGAACTCTTCGGCATGGACGTTCCAGTGTAGCTTTGTACGACAAGCTTCATAAAAATCAAACCCTGGTGGATGCAATAGCGTGAGCTTGTCAGGATGTTTACGGATATAGAGACGCTGTTCTTGCTCAAGTGGTACACTTGGCTTACCATCTGCACTAACCATCGGCTGAGTGCGATTGTCTTCGTGAATACGAATACACACCTCACTATTACCACTCACCACAATTGGGCGACTGGACAAGGTATGTGGATGCATAGGCACTAGGCAAATGGCATCCATACTTGGGTGAATAATAGGGCCGCCACCAGACAATGCGTAGGCTGTTGAACCTGTAGGCGTTGCCGCTATCAAACCATCACTATGCTGTCTATATACATCCTGACCATCAATTTTCATCTGAAAATCAATCATATGTACTGATTTACCAGCATGTAATACCACATCATTGAGCGCCATGTCTTCATGGATAATCTTACGCCCTTCTCGTATTTCCATAGTCAATAGAAACCGATGATCAAGTTGATAATCACCCATTAGTACTTGACGTAGCTTAAAGGCAGCCTCATCAGGTTTTACATCTGCCAAAAACCCAAGCCGACCACGGTTTACACCTAATACAGGAACACGGTAACGTGCCAATGCTTCAGCGGCATGTAATATCGAGCCATCACCACCAACGACAATGACCAAATCACAAATTTCACCTATCAAGCTACGCTTGACGATTTTGACTTTTTCAATCTCAGTCAGATTCAGAGTAGGTAAATTGGCTGTTTTCACATCCATAATCAATGTGAGATTCATATCATTGATGGTTTGAGCAATCTGTACCAAACTTTGAGTGACACTGCGTTTTCCTGCACGGCCCATCAAACCAATACGCCTAAAAGCAGGGTTTTTGATAGCGTGGAACAGCTCTGATTCATGTAAGTGTGGCAATCTTTCGGACGGCGCTGAGTTTTCCATAAAACGACTCGGTATAACGGTAAAATACTAAGCAATGATAGCGATAAAATAGCGCTTAGACTAGCATGTTTATAAATTATCGTTGTTAACTGTCGTAAGCGGCCCCATATAAGATCTATTATACGTTACTCTTAGACGTGTTTGTTTAGCGATATAGACCGCTCTATTATAACTCAATAGTCACCTTCAAAGTGTTACTAGCCCTGATGGCTGTCACGTAAACACAGTTGACAATAATGGCGGTTTTGCTAGAGTAACGGTTATCTAAATTATTTATATTTTATTATTAAGGACATATATATGGCCAATCCTATTGTCAGTCGTGCAGAACTTGCGATCGGCGGTAATCCAATGACGGTCAAAGGTGTAATCCAAAAGACCAGTCTATTACTTGGGCTATCAGCCATCACTGGTGTGGGTTTTTTCTTTTACGCTCTCATGGCAGGTCTATCACAAGGTTTTATTATGGGAGCAGCTTTCGGTAGCATGATTGCTGCATTCGTTCTAGCTCTTTTCATCACTTTTAAGCCACAAAAAGCCAAGACTTTGGCTGTACCTTATGCACTACTAGAAGGTATATTTCTAGGTGGTGTATCACTGTTTTTTATGAGAATGTACCCAAGCGTGCCAGTGACTGCAATGTGTGCAACTTTTGTCACCGCAGCCGTTATGCTAGGACTCTATCGTTCGGGTTTAGTCAAGGTGACTGAAAAGTTCCGCTCGATCGTGACCTCAGCGGTTATCGCTATTATGCTAGTTTATGTAGCACAGTGGGTGCTTTCTTTAGCGTTTGGTTCAAGCCTACCTTTCTTATTTGAAGGTGGCGTAATCGCTATTGGATTTAGCTTGTTTGTCATCGTTATTGCCTCTTTTACACTGCTGTTGGATTTCGATAATATCGATCGCGGTGTAGCAATGGGTATATCAGAAGACTACGAATGGTTATTCAGCATTGGTATACTTGCCACGCTAGTATGGATGTACGTTGAATTTATGCGCCTCTTAAGTTATCTACAAGACTAATCTACAGATTCTGTCTGATACTAAGCTAAAAAACCGCCTTTGATTAAGGGCGGTTTTTTTGTGGGTTCAAGAAAATTCTGATTTATAGCTAAGAGTACGATGACATTTGCAAAAATATACTCATTAAATGAAGTAAGGGGAATAATTGTTTTTGATTTGAAAATAGGCAGTAGAATCAATAACAGCTCTACTGCCTTTAATTTCATTCTCTCACGACACGACTCTTTCATTTAGACTCATATCAATATAAAGCTATATAACAAGAGAGCTCTCGATAACAGAGCTCATAATATCTTGATTGAGTTGTGAAACATCGTGGGTAGCTATCGTAGCAATTATTTCATTAACATTTTCTTTATCAAGAACTCTTCCATCATCAAATTTTATTTCGTCCAACTGATAACTTTGATTAGAAAACCAGTTCTGTATAACTAGCGAATCATCATCTAAGAAATCTATTGTGAGGTTTGTACTATCTTTAGCTTG
>NZ_JBQSXG010000057.1:0-19932 GCF_052378005.1 Psychrobacter sp. AOP31-B2-9 | reverse complement strand
TATTGTATTCAATTATTACAAATAACTATCAGATTGTACACTTAATATAAGGTATAGAGTTTGTGAGGCTATTTACTTCCAAAAATCAACATTTGATTGGTGTGGATATCTGTGCCACCTCAGTGAAATTGGTTGATATACAGCGCCAACAAGGCATGTTTCATCTAAAATCTTATGGTATTGAGAGGCTGCCGGAAGGTATAGTCGTCGATAAACTTCTCTTAGATACTGAAGCGGTTGGTAATATTATTACTAGCTTAGCTAAACGTTGCCAAGTGGCTGGTGCTGATGCTGCTACTGCGGTCTCAGGGTCAGCCGTCATTACCAAAATTATCGATATGGACAAATCGCTAAGCGATGTTGAGCGTGAAGCTCAAATACGCTTAGATGCCGATCAATATGTCCCTTACCCATTAGAAGACGTTAACTTGGATTTTGAAGTGGTCGGTCCTTCTTTAGCCAGTGACGAGATGGTGCAGGTGTTGCTTGCGGCGTCTCGCTCAGAAAACGTCGATCAACGAGTTGATGCACTAACCTTTGGTGGGTTACAGACTAAGGTTGTCGATATTGAGTCTCACGCGATTGAGCGTGCTTTTGGACTCATGGTAGATAATTTACCGAGTAATCCAGAGTTGGTCGCATTGGTTGATATTGGACATAATCAAACGACATTATACGTCGCCAAAAACGGTGAGTTTATATACAGTCGTGAGCAGTTGTTTGGTGGTGTTCAACTGACAGAAGCAATACAAAACCGTTATGGGTTATCCGCTGAAGAAGCTGCAATAAGCAAGCGTGAAAACACGTTGCCTGATGATTATCACCCTGATGTATTGATTCCTTTTATTGAAAGTACGATTCAACAAATTACTCGATCATTACAGTTTTATTTTTCTTCGAGCCAATACAGCAGTATTGATCACGTAGTGCTGGCTGGCGGTAGCAGCTCTATTGCGGGTCTTGCAGGTATGGCACAACAAAAACTTGGTGTGACTGTTAGTACTGCGAATCCTTTTATTAATATGACCATTGCACCGAATATTGATAATGAGCAACTAGCAATTGATGCACCAAGCCTAATGGCCGCATGCGGTCTTGCGTTAAGGAGCTTCGACTAATGGCTCGTATTAACCTCTTACCCTGGCGACAAGAAGAGCGCGAACGTCGCAATAAAGAATTTATAACTTTGGTAGTAGCGGTGACTCTGCTGGCTTTACTGGCAGCATTTGCTTCATGGAGTTATTTTAACAATGCGCTTGATGAACAACGTGATGCAAATGCTTTGATTGAACAGGAAAACACCCGTTTAGACACAGTATTAGTTGAAATTGATAGTCTAGAGCAGCGGCGTGAAGATATCATTTCACGGATGCAGGTTATTCAAGATTTGCAAGGCCGACGCCCTGTGCCTGTACGTTTATGGGATGATCTTGCAAAAGCCATGCCTCCAGCACTTTACTTAAATAATTTAAAACGTGAAGGCGATACGCTTACTCTCACAGGTTTAGCGGATAACCCAAATGTTGTGTCAAGTTTGATTCGCAATCTTGATAAGAGCAAATGGATGGATGGCTCAGCTGTTAGTAACATTCAACAGAATATCAATGCTTATGAATCTGCTCCAGTGCTTAACAGTACGGTTACTACTGGTACGCAACCACGTCCTGCTTATCCTGAAGACAGCTATGTTCAGTTTGTAGTAACGACTAAAGTTCAGTCAGAGTCAGCCAAACCTGATGACGCTAGTACTAGTCTTGGAGGTGAGTTATGAAGCTTAGCCGTAAAAAAAGTCTAATCAAAAACAAAAAAGCGGCCTCTAAAACAAAGAAGCAGTTTGATTTGCAGGAGTTTCGTCGCAGTTTTGAATCGTTGGATTCTGAAAACTATGGCAGTTGGCCATTACCAGTAAAAGCAACCGTAATCGGGCTGATTGTTACGCTTATAGTGGCATTAGCATGGGCCCTACCGATTAGTAGCAAAATTGATGAAATAAAGGCTGCTGAGAGTCAGCAAAAGACTTTACTAGATAGTTACCGTGAAAAAGAATCACGGGCACGTCATTTAGAAGCCTACAAAGCACAAGTAGTTCAAATGGAAACTGAGTTTAATACTTTGCTTGATCAGTTGCCAAAAGAAACACGTGTGTCAGAGTTAGTAGAAGGTATCAACATGACGGGCGTGGGTAGTAACATACGTTTTCAAGATATTTCGGTTGAGCCTGAAATTGAAAAGGAATTCTTTATTGAGCAACCTATTCGTATTGCTGCGTTAGGTGAATACCACCAGTTTGGTAGTTTTATTAGTGGTCTTGCTGCTCTACCGCGAATCATTACTATGCATGATTTTGAAGTTAGCAATCCGAAGCCAACTTTGGATGTTTTACCGGAGCTTAATTTGGTACTGCAAACCAAAACTTATCGCTCAAAAGAAGTAAATTCTGAGAGTGATACTGAAGCTACTACTGATAATGCAGGAGGCAACTAATGACTATTCAAAAACTGCCTACGCTATTGGCCTTAAGCATTGCTGTTTTATCGATAACAGGTTGTACAGATCGTATTGGTATGGCAGAGCAAGCAATGACGGACATACGTAATCAGCCTGCACAGCCTATCGAGCCACCGCCCAAGGCTGAGCTGGTAGAAGATTTTGTCTATAGTGCCAGTGCCCAGCGCAGTCCATTTTTACCACCGAGTTTAGTGAATGCACAAGGCCCTACTACTTCTATCGACGGCGTGCGCCCTGATCCTGCAAGGGTAAAAGAACAATTGGAACAATATGAATTAGCGCAACTGGTCTTTCGCGGTGTTGTTACTTCACCTGAAGGTCAAGAGTATGCGTTGATACAGCGTCCTGATGGTTCAGTCGCGAATGTTAAAGTAGGTGATTATCTTGGCGTAAATAACGGCCGTATTGTTGAAATCACGCCGACTCAGATTAACTTGATTGAAATTGTGCCAGACAGCCGCGCAGGGTTCGTTGAAAAACCCCAGTCGTTGGTTTCCCCTATAAGCTAAGTCGGCAGATTTTTGAGGAATAAATAATGACAGTACGCAATAACAAGGTAACGATGATGAGCAACCGCGTCTCTTCTGCTTTTGCCATTTCAGCATTGGCAATTAGTATGGTAGCAGTGAGCAACAGTGCCCATGCTGCACAGCGCATTAATGATGTCTCTGTGGTGCAAACTGCGCCAGCAGTGACGCAAATTCGTTTGGGTTTTTCAGGTTCACCAGTATTACCTGCAGCTTATCAACTTGATGACCCTAGCCGTTTGGTATTAGATTTTGAGCAAGTACAAAACGGACTTGCAAGTCGCTTTAGTGAATACAATACTGGGATAGTCAATGATCTCACTACGCTAAGTAGTGACAGTACCACTCGCCTTATTGTTGGATTAAAACAAACAGGCAGTTATACAACAACGATTGATGGCAACGATTTAGTATTAACCATCACTGATCCCAATGGTTCAGTGATGACCAGCGATCCTGTCCAAGATGTATTGAACAATAATGTCACAACGACACCAATTGTAGAAGCCAGTAGTGGATATACTGCTAATACAAGCAGTCAGACTGTGACTGAAAACCAAGTACCAGCGGATACGATGGTAGTCAGAGTCAATCCATTGTTGAGTCCACAACTTGCTTCTTCACAAGTGAGCAAGCAGTATAGCTATGAAGGGTTGAGTGCGGTTGATTTTTCAGCAGGAAATGATGGCGGTGGTAATGTTAGTATCGCACTTAACAATGAAGCCATACCAGTTGACGTACAACGCCAAGGTAACAAGTTGGTGGTATATTTAACTGGTAGTACAGTGCCTAGAAACCTATTACGCCGTTTAAATATTAATAGTGGTCTTGTTAATAGCATTGATACCAAGAATCAAGGTCAGAATGGTGTCATTACTATTAATATGACTGATGATTATGAGTATCAAGCCTATCAATCAGGTAGTCAATTAAACATTAGTATCAATAAGCCAGCACTATTACGTGAGCCGACGCTTGAAGAAAAAGTATATAGTGGTGAGCCATTATCTATGGAATTCCAAGACGTTGAAATTCGTAGTGTCTTAGATATTTTAGCGCAGTTTACAGAAATGAATATCGTGGCTAATGATTCAGTTGCTGGGAATATCACCTTGCGTCTTATCAACGTGCCGTGGGATCAGGCGCTTGATATTATCTTAAAGAGTAAAAATCTCGGTAAACGTGAAAATGGCAATGTAATTTTGGTGGCACCTGCTACCGAGCTTGCCGAGCAAGAGGCACGTGAGCTTGAAGCACAGCAAGCGGTTGAATCTTTTGCACCGTTACGTACAGAGTACATCCGCTTAAGCTATGCTAAAGCGCAAGATGTTCTGACATTGATTTCTCAAGGCAGCGGCTCTTCTGGTAGTAGCTCAAACCGTGCCGACGACAATAACTCTTTGTTGTCAAATCGCGGTACCGTCACGGTTGATGAGCGTACCAATACCTTGATTATCAAAGACGTTGCTGAAAGCATCGAAAATATTCATAAATTGATTGGTAAAATTGATATTCCAGTCCGTCAGGTCATGATTGAAGCGCGTATCGTTAGTGCAACCGATAGCTTTAGTAAGGAGCTTGGCGTAAGTTGGGGTATTTTGTTTGATGGCAAACCCGATGATAACCGTCTGACATCTAGTGGCTTGAACGTTGATTTGGGTATTTCAAACCCTGCAGGTGTTGCTTTTGGTATCTTGAATGTATCAGATGTGATGCTCGACCTTGAGCTATCAGCGCTGCAAGCGGACAATCGCGGTGAAGTCATCTCGACGCCGAAGATTTTGACCGCGGATAAACAAACCGCAAAGGTGTCATCTGGGACTCAGATTCCGTATCAAGAGGCCTCAGCCAGTGGCGCGACCACCACCAGCTTTAAAGAAGCGGCGCTGAGCTTGGAGGCCACGCCAAACATCACCCCTGATGGTAAAATTGGCCTACAACTCCTCATCACCAATGGCACACCGACCATCATCAACAATCAGGTCGCCATCGCTGAAGACTCAATCTCAACCAACGTTATCATCGAAGATGGCCAGACCGTGGTCTTAGGTGGCGTGTTCAAAAACCGTACCAGTAACGGCGTGGATAAAGTGCCTTTCTTAGGGGATTTGCCGTATATTGGCCGCGCCTTCCGCAAAGATGTGCGTAGTAATGAGAAACAAGAGTTGTTGATATTCATCACGACTAAGTTGATTAATGATGGTGTTAGTCGCTTGGATTAATAATAGTATTGGCTGTGTAAGTTACAGCTAATAGTATGTTATCCAATAAAAGAAAAAAGCAAGCCTAAGTGCTTGCTTTTTTATGGCCTTGTTTTAGTGATCAGTAGTGCTTATTTGTGAATGGTCAACAGGCACTCAGTTATTACTAATAATAGAGCCTCGTTACTAGCCAGAATATCAATGACGTTGTATGATAGCTAATTTAACTGAGTAAGTATTATGGTTGAGGAATTGCCATCGGTGTTTTTAGTAGGGCCGATGGGAGCAGGGAAGACGACAATTGGAAAACTGCTTGCTAAGCAGTTAGGTCGCACCTTTGTAGATAGTGACTGGTATGTCGAGTCGCAGACAGGCGCTGATATTGCGTGGATCTTTGCCAAAGAAGGCGAAGCGGGGTTTCGTGAGCGTGAAACGCGAGCTATCGATGAGTTGACTCAAAAAAACCAAATTGTATTGGCTACTGGTGGTGGAGCTGTTATGTGCGCTGAGAATAGAGCGTTTTTACAGCAGCGCGGTATCGTTGTGTATTTGAATGCGCCAGTTGATGTCCAAATGGCACGTACTGCCAAAGATAAATCACGCCCATTATTACAGCAGCCCAATCCTAGGAAAATCTTGCAAGATTTATATAGCAAGCGTGATCCATTATACCGTCAAGTTGCTGATATTGTTATGCCAACGGGTCATACTTATCCTCGTCATATGGTTAACCAACTCTTACAGCAACTAGAGTCCTTTAGTGTATCTACTGTCACAGTGCCAAACCATAAAGAAAATGAATCATAAGTAATGATCGACGATATTATTACTGAAGTTAAGTCACTTTTATTTTATTAAAATGCTTAGGGAGTCTCTAATGACAAAGTCAATGTTTCATGATGGTTTGACAGTGCATACGCAAAGTCATGACTATCCAATTGTCATTACGGAAAAAACGGCGATAGAAAATAATAGCATGGCAGAACAGGTCACTCCTTATATTAGTGGTCGCCAAGTTTTGATTGTCACGAATGACACCGTTGCTCCTTTGTATTTAAAAGAACTGGAGGACGAGCTAACAAAGCAGTTTACGGTTAGCACTTGTGTACTACCAGATGGTGAGCAGTATAAAAATCAAGCGAATATCAACCTCATTTATGATGCATTGATGGCAAAGCATTTTAATCGTGATGTGACACTTATTGCGTTAGGTGGAGGTGTTATTGGTGATATGACAGGGTTTGCTGCAGCAAGTTTTATGCGCGGAGTGAACTTTATTCAAATTCCAACAACGCTTTTGTCGCAAGTGGATTCCAGTGTAGGTGGTAAGACAGGAATCAATCATCCTCATGGTAAAAATATGATTGGTGCTTTTTGGCAGCCACAAATGGTACTTGCGGATATGAGTACACTGAGAACTTTGCCTGAGCGTGAGCTGTCAGCAGGGTTGGCTGAGGTTATTAAGTATGCGCTTATTATGGATGAGCCTTTTTTGACTTGGCTTGAGGACAATCTACCTGCAATGATAGCATTAGATTTGGCGGTACTTGGCGATGCAGTAAAACGCTGCTGTCAGTATAAGGCTGATGTCGTTGCGCAAGATGAAAGAGAGTCAGGTGTACGCGCGCTACTGAACTTTGGTCATACTTTTGGGCATGTGATTGAAACACATCAAGGCTATGGTAATTGGCTACATGGCGAAGCAGTCGCTGCTGGTATGGTACAAGCTGCTGAGCTCTCACAAAAAATTGGTTGGTTAACGATCGAAGAAGTGGCTCGTATTAAACGTATTTTAATGTTGGCCAACTTACCCATTGCAGCACCAACTATTGATGCGCAAACTGCTTTGAGTTTGATGGGGCATGATAAAAAAGTGAAACACGGACAAATCCGTCTCATTTTGTTAAAATCTCTAGGTAAGGCTGTAATGACCAATGATTTTGATCCCAAGCTTTTGACTGAGGTGTTATCACAGCCAAGCGCGTAATCTCTCAAAATCTCAGTTACTATAAATGCTTATTGAAATTAAGCATTCAAGTATACTGGTTTGCGCTAATACTATGTGCATATATCGTTATTTAATGCAGTCAACTTTATTTTACCAAGGATACCCTCATGGCCGCCTCAAGACCGACGCCGCGTACCGCTAGCCAATCATATCGACGTCAAGCATTGATTTGGCTGGTAGTAACCTTATTATTAGGCGTAGTTACGGCTCTCATTTGGATGTTTAGTCAAACGCCGGCAATGGGTGCCAAAATTGAAAATGCTCCGATATCAGCACCGGAGACGCTTAGCACTGAACTTGAGCAGCCTTTAAAAATTGAATCGTTGCATGAGCTTGATACGGATGTACAGCCAATTAGTTTTGATGCGGCGATTCGAGATTTGCGCAATTACCCTGATGAATTTAAAGACAAAGGTTACTTACTCGCTCATAAGGGTAAGTGGACCGTTCAGGTAATGAATGTTGCTGAAAACGAGGTGATTACTAGTTATTTAGACGGGCGTGAAGATCGAGATAAATTTGCTTATTTTCGTTATCTTGATGATAAGAAGCAAACACGTTATATGCTGATTTATGGATTGATGAGTAGCCCACAAGAAGCTGTTGGGGCAACAAAACTTATAGACTTTAGATTACCTGCTAATGTGCGTGCATTACCAGAAGAAATCAATCGCTATGTTGGCCTCATTGATAACTATACACGTTCGGAGCCGATGCAGGATTTGAGCGCCAAGAGTATTCGTGCAGTTGATCTAGAGCCTACTAAGCGTGAGGTTCCAGTGCGTCAGAAACCACCAGAAGACCAAGAACCGGGCAGTGAAAGCATTCGTCAGTCAGCAGATACCTCTGATACTTTATCGGTTAATGAAGAACGTACTGTTGTGAATGATGAACAAGTAACCCCTGTTACAGCGAATAAAAATGAGGGCAACTCAAACAAGCCTGAACAGGACAATAAAAAGCCTGCGACAGCAGTCCCTGATAGTAGTACACCTCCAAAACCGCCAATAGTGCCAACCCCTAAGCCGCCAAGTACGACTAATAGCACAAGTTCTGGCAATAGTAATACGAATACTAATACGCCTCCTAAAGACAGTGATGACAGTATGAAAGCGCTGATAGAGTCTAAGAGTAATTAGTGATGGTCGCGCTATTTGGGGCGCGTTCTCAATTTGAGTATTAAACATTCGATGGACTAAACACAGCTAAATCGTTGCTAGGCTGTGCTAGGCTGTGTTTAGTCGCTCGTTTATTTATTGATATAGATTTGACTATAGTGAGCTTTAACATGATCTCACTATGTCACACTTGCTTGGTATACAAAAGGTAGTGACCACCCTGATTTTCTTTGTAATCTTTATTGGTGTAAATCCTCAACGCAGCCTGACAATCATCGCTTTATTTTACGTTTTTGCTTCAAGGTTTTGGTGGTTCTATAACCAATAGTAATAAGTTCTCTTACAAAATATGGTTGATGAATCAGTAGAAAAGACTAGATTTTTTGTCCATCATTAACTAATATAACTATGGGCGACGTTCTGTATAGTTATCGTAAAAACTGTTTATTTAACAGTCGATTAGTATGATTCTGTTGTTTATAAGGTAAGTTACTAACGTTTTTTTGCCTCAAGCGCCGCTATTTTTTATTTGTATATCAGCGATTGCAAGTGACGCAACCTCTCTTATTTTCACTCTTTTTAGGGTTAATAAAGCGCTTGAATACAGAGCGTCAGATATTCAAAATTAATCAAATGCATTGTTATCAAATACTCAACGGATTGGCTTTAAGCGTTAGGTATGGTTTGATAATAAGTGATACTCAAAATAACGACATTACGTTATTGATAACTAAGTAATTGGTATGCAAGGTGTTACGTTCTCCTGTTGCCAAGAGCAATTACTTACTATCTGTTAATACGCTAATTATTTATTGAGACATAGGCTCATGACTAAGAGGGTTAAGGATCTGACCTTGCTCTTAATGCAGAGTGTCTCTGAGCGTTGCGCTATTTATTAATTTGGATACGAATATTAATTATCAGCCCGTTCTGCTTACGGGTGCTAGCTTATGTGCCGCATTGGATGTATAGGCTACCCGTTTACTCACAAGGACCAGCTATGTCAATGATTTCCTCGCAAACTCACCTGGCAACGCCAGATGACTTTTCTGATAACTGT
The DNA here is from genome assembly GCF_052378005.1 of Psychrobacter sp. AOP31-B2-9. NCBI lineage: Bacteria > Pseudomonadati > Pseudomonadota > Gammaproteobacteria > Moraxellales > Moraxellaceae > Psychrobacter > Psychrobacter sp. AOP31-B2-9. The sequence continues at coordinate 10,510 of NZ_JBQSXG010000057.1, read as the reverse complement.
GGTTTTGGTTTGATTGCCCATATTGAAGGGCAAGCCAGTCATGATTTGGTAAAAACTGCTATTCATAGTCTAAGCTGTATGACTCACCGTGGCGGTGTTGCTGCTGATGGTAAAACTGGTGATGGTTGTGGCTTACTATTAGCGACGCCTACCGATTTCTTCAAACAGATTGCTGATGAGCAGCAATTTGCCATTACGGATAATTTTGCCGTTGGCATGGTGTTCGTTAATTTAGATAGTGATAAAGCTGAATATAGCCAAAAAATATTAAGCGATGAAATTACAGCCCAAGGGTTAGAAGTGGCTGGCTGGCGTGATGTGCCACTTGATCTCAGTATCGTTGGTGAGATTGGTCGTGAGACGCTACCAGATTTTCAGCAGGTATTTGTTAATGCTCCCGATGATTTAGCTGCGGATGATTTTAATCGCAAGCTGTTTGTCGCACGTAAGAAAGCAGAGCAACGTTTGTTGGATGACGAACTGTTTTATGTTTGTTCTTTGAGTTGCCAGACGATTATTTATAAAGGTTTGGTAATGCCATCAGACCTGCCTGCTTTCTTTTTAGATTTACAAGACAAGCGTTTGGCTTCACATATTGTGGTATTCCATCAGCGCTTTTCTACTAATACGTTACCACGCTGGCCATTGGCACAGCCATTCCGTTATTTGGCACACAATGGTGAGTTGAATACGATTACTGGTAACCGTAACTGGTCTGAAGCTCGTACACCAAAACTAAAATCAGACAAGCTTCCCAATTTGAACCAGCTAACACCGCTCGTAAACAGCAGCGGTTCTGATTCATCAAGTTTGGATAATATGCTTGAAGTGCTCATGTCAGGTGGCATGAACTTGTTCCATGCGATGTCTATTCTAGTACCGCCAGCATGGCAGAACGTCGATAGTATGGATATGGATTTGCGTGCGTTTTATGAGTTCTATTCGCAGCATATGGAAGCTTGGGATGGCCCAGCCGGTTTGGTTATTCAAGATGGGCGTTATGCAGTCTGTATGCTTGATCGAAACGGTCTACGTCCGTCACGTTGGGTGACGACTAAGAACGGCTATATTACAGTAGCTTCTGAGGTTGGCGTTTGGGATTATGATCCTAAAGATGTATTAGCAAAAGGTCGTGTCGGTCCAGGTCAAATGTTGGTTATCGATACTTTAACTGGGCAGATTCTAGACACTAAAGCCATTGCTACGTTATTGAAAAAAGCACATCCATACCGTAAATGGCTGCGTGAAGAAGCAACTCGTATTCGTGATGATGAGCGACTAGAAGAAGAACTTTCAGTGCAAGCATGCCGAGGTGAACAGCTAAAAGCATTGCAAAAAATGTATCACATTACCAATGAAGAGCGTACTGAAATCATTCGTCCCAACGCCGAAAACGGTCAAGAGCCAGTTGGCTCGATGGGTGATGATACACCAATGGCCGTGTTGTCACAGCAAATACGCCATATAGGTGATTTCTTCCGTCAGCAGTTTGCACAGGTAACCAATCCACCGATTGATCCATTACGTGAATCTATCGTGATGTCGCTACAGACGTGCTTGGGTGCTGAAACTAATGTGTTTGCGCCATCAGCGAGAGATGCTCACCGTATTATTTTATCATCACCGGTATTGTCAGCCAGTAAGATGAAACAGTTGGAAGATCTAGACGATCCATCATTTAAGATGGCACGTATAGATTTGAACTATGATCGTAACTTAGAACTATCAGACGCCATCACGGCTATCTGTGAGCAAGTGGCGAGTACCATTCGTGCTGGTAATACGCTAATAGTATTATCTGATAAAGATATTGATGCAGATAAAATACCCGCCAATGCTATTATGGTTACTGGGGCTGTGCATCACTATCTTATTGGCCAAGGTATTCGTACGGATGCTAACTTAATCATTGAGACCGGTTTGGCTCGTGACTCGCATCAAGTGGCTGTATTGATTGGCTTTGGTGCAACCTGTGTTTATCCATACTTGGCTTATGATGTCATTGATGATTTAGTGGCGACTGGTGAGTTGCTTGGTGATCCAATTCAAGCACGGGTTAACTTCCGTAAAGGTCTGGATAAAGGGCTGCTAAAAATCTTGTCAAAAATGGGTATTTCTACCATTGTATCTTACCGTGCCGCACAGTTATTTGAAGCAGTTGGACTCTCTGAAGAAGTGGTAGATTTGTGCTTTAAAGGTGTGCAGAGCCGTATTAAAGGTGCTACCTTTGCCGACCTAGCCGCTGACCAAGCACAATTGGCAGCCAATGCCTTTAAGCGTCGTGCGCCGCTCGATCAAGGTGGTCTGCTCAAGTTTGTCTTTAACAAAGAGTATCATGCTTTCAATCCAGATGTGATTAACAGTCTTCATACCGCTGTACGTACTGGTGATTATGAAAACTATCGTAACTATGCGGATTTGGTCAATAGTCGTCCGGTCGCAACTTTACGTGATTTGTTACAGTTAAAAACTGATAGTGCTATTGATGTCAACGATGTCGAAGATATCTCTAAAATCTTGACCCGTTTTGATTCCGCTGGTATGTCGCTAGGGGCATTATCACCTGAAGCACATGAGTCCATTGCCATGGCGATGAACACCATTGGTGGGCGATCAAACTCTGGTGAGGGCGGTGAAGACCCCGTACGCTATGGTACGTTGCGTAACTCAAAAATCAAGCAAGTTGCTTCTGGTCGCTTTGGCGTAACACCTGCGTACCTACGGTCAGCAGAAGTGATGCAGATTAAAGTCGCGCAAGGTGCGAAGCCAGGCGAGGGTGGTCAGCTACCTGGTGGTAAAGTCAATGCACTGATTGCACGATTGCGTTATTCCGTACCAGGCGTGACGTTAATTTCACCACCACCGCATCATGATATTTATTCTATCGAAGATTTGGCTCAGCTGATTTTTGATTTAAAACAAGTCAATCCGGATGCTTTGGTATCGGTTAAGTTAGTATCACGTCCAGGCGTTGGCACTATCGCGACAGGCGTGGCAAAAGCCTATGCCGACCTCATTACTATCTCAGGATATGATGGCGGTACAGCAGCTTCTCCATTGTCCTCTATCCACCATGCGGGCTCACCATGGGAGCTAGGCTTGGCAGAGACTCATCAGTCGCTACGTGTCAATGGACTGCGTGATAAAGTCCGTGTACAAACTGATGGTGGTCTAAAAACAGGGCTTGATGTGGTAAAAGCCGCCATTTTGGGTGCAGAAAGTTTCGGTTTTGGTACCACGCCGATGATCGCAGTTGGTTGTAAGTATTTACGTATTTGTCATTTGAACAACTGTCCAACTGGTGTGGCAACCCAAAAATCTAAGCTGCGTGATGAGCATTTCATCGGCGAAGCTGAAATGTTGATTAATTTCTTCAAGTTTGTGGCAACTGAAACCCGTGAATGGCTAGCTGCACTTGGCGTGCGTAGCATGGAAGAGTTAGTTGGACGTACGGATTTATTAGAAGTGTTAGAAGGTAACACGGATAAACAGCAGCATCTTGATTTAACACCATTGTTATTTAGTCATCCAGCCTCCAGTGGTAAAGCACAAACTTGCCAAGTAGAACGAAATGAACCATTTGATAAAGGGTTGCTGGCTGAGCGAATGATTAGTGATATGCTTGTAAATATTCGCCAAGGAATAGGCGGTGATTATAGTTACTATGTCGGTAACTGTGATCGCTCTATCGGTGCACGTATTTCTGGTGAAATTGCCCAAGTATGGGGTAATCTTGGCATGCATGATATGCCAATCAGGTTGCATTTAACTGGTACTGCAGGACAAAGCTTAGGTGTTTGGAATGCAGGTGGTTTAAATATTGAGCTTGAAGGCGACGCCAACGACTATGTCGGTAAAGGCATGGCAGGTGGTGAAATTGTTATTTATCCACCAAAAGACTCAGTGTTTACCGCAAAAGATACGGCTATCATTGGCAACACCTGTTTATATGGTGCGACCAGTGGTAGGTTGTATGCAGCGGGTACAGCAGGTGAGCGCTTTGGTGTTCGTAACTCTGGTGCGCATGCTGTTATTGAAGGAACAGGCGATCATTGCTGTGAATATATGACGGGCGGTATTGTTACTATTCTTGGACGTACAGGTTTGAACTTTGGGGCAGGTATGACGGGCGGTTTCGCTTATGTCCTCGATATGGATGGTGACTTCTTTGATTGTTGCAATCATGAGCTTATCGATCTGAACCGTATTTCAAGTGAGCAAACAGAGCAGCATCGAATCCACTTGCAAAAAGTGATTGAAACTCATGTAGATAAAACAGGCAGTGCATGGGGTCAGACTATATTGGCTGACTTTGAGCACTACGTTCGTAAGTTTTACTTAGTGAAACCAAAAGCGGCGAACATTGCAAGCCTTCTTAAAACCACGATGGCTGATCCGCAATAGTGCAATAGCTGATATGTTTTAAGATACGTTTTAACTCACAAGTTTTAAGCAGGTAAGTGACGGCAATGATATTCATGTCTTAAGTTTTAAATGAGTCAGTTATCAAACGCTGTCACCGCCCACTATAGAGAGATAGCATCATGGCAAAACGCTTAGAAAATAGTTTTCAGTTTTTAGATGTACCACGGTTAGAACCGACCAAAAAAGACATAGCCACGCGTTCGACAGAGTTTGTTGAAATTTACAAACCGTTTGAGAGTGAGGCCGTAGCACAGCAGTCACATCGTTGTCTTGAATGCGGTAATCCGTACTGTGAGTGGAAATGTCCAGTACATAATTACATTCCTAATTGGCTAAAGTTGGCCACCGAAGGCCAAATATTTCAAGCTGCTGAGTTGTGTCACCGCACCAACACTTTGCCTGAAGTCTGTGGTCGTGTCTGTCCACAAGATCGCTTGTGTGAAGGTGCTTGTACCTTAAATGACGGCTTTGGGGCAGTGACGATTGGTAATGTTGAAAAATACATCAACGACACTGCCTTTGCACTTGGCTGGCGTCCTGACATGTCTGATGTTGTTTGGACAGATAAAAAGGTTGCTATCATTGGGGCAGGGCCTGCAGGTCTTGGCTGCGCAGATATTTTAGTAAGAAATGGTGTCAAGCCAGTTGTGTTTGATAAGCGCCCTGAAATTGGTGGTTTGCTTACCTTTGGTATTCCAGAGTTTAAAATGGAAAAAGATGTCATGCGTAATCGCCGCGTCATCTTTGAAGGCATGGGTATAGAGTTTCGTCTTGAGACAGAAATTGGTACAGATGTGAGTATTGATGAGTTGCTAGGCGAGTACGATGCGGTGTTCATGGGCATGGGCACTTACACTTACATGCGTGGCGGCTTCGCTGGTGAAGAGTTAGAAGGTGTATATGATGCGTTAGACTACTTGATTGCCAATGTGAATCGTTGTAATGACTGGGAAAAGAACCCTGCAGAATACATCGACTTTAAAGGCAAGAGAGTTGTGGTGCTAGGTGGTGGTGATACCGCAATGGACTGCAACCGTACCAGTATTCGTCAAGGTGCTGAGAAGGTTGTCTGTGCCTATCGCCGCGATGAAGAAAATATGCCAGGATCTCGCCGTGAGGTGGTTAATGCTCGCGAGGAAGGTGTTGAGTTCTTGTTTAATCGTCAGCCGACGGAAATCATTGGTTTGAATGGTAAGGTCAACGGCGTAAAAGTTGTGACTACTCAATTGGGCGCACCAGACAACCGTGGTCGTCAACGTCCTGAACCGATTCCTAATTCAGAAGAAATTATCCCTTGTGATGCTGTGATTATGGCTTTTGGTTTCCGTCCTAGCCCTGCTGACTGGTTTGAGTCACAGCAAGTGGCGATGGATAGCTCGGGTCGAGTATTGGCAGCTGAGCAGCAAACGTTTAAATTCCAAACAAAAAATCCAAAAATATTCGCTGGTGGTGATATGGTTCGCGGTTCTGATTTAGTCGTAACGGCTATTTGGGAAGGTCGGGAAGCAGCAGAAGGTATATTGGACTTCTTAGAAGTATAATATAATTTATCTAAATCTAGCGATTTATACGCAGGTTCTAGCTTGAGCGTCTTTTGTCCTTTAAATGGGCAAAAGGCGTTTTTTTGATTATTGCTTTGTAAATTGCAGTGCGACTGATAGCATGTTTGTTAGTAACGAGTGATGTTCGTCATTTATTTTTTCCTATCCATTAAAGAGAGTAATCTTGCGTGAAATCAATTCTTTGGCAGCGTGTAACTGCTCCGTTCATTGAGCCTTACGTTCGTTATCAATATGCAGATATTTTGCATGCCATACGCTTAGGTGTGGCGGTTATACTTGCTTTGCTAATTAATGCCCTTACTGGCTTTCCTCATGGAGAGTGGACAACCATCACTGTGTTTATCATTTTGGGATTGTTGCAGTATCAAGGTGCTATTTATACCAAAGCCAAAGAGCGAATATTGGGTACAATATTTGGTATCATCGCAGCTTTCGGTATTTTGTGGTTCAGTGATAGCGTGAATGCATGGGTATGGGTGTATTATGCGCTGATTGGTTTGGTCAGTAGTATTATTGGTTATTTAGCAGTTAGGAACCTCGGTTATACGGGATTGCTGACTGGTATCACTATGTTGATGATTATCTCAAATTTGGGCCAAAGTAATATGAGCCAAGATGGCATCTACCGCGCCCTAAATATTTTATTGGGTACAGGCGTTTCGGTAGCTGTGACACTCATTTTGCCGCTGAAGTCGACGTTGATGTGGCGATTTCTATTGAGCAGTAACCTCGATGCTTGTAGCAGTCTATATGCTGGTGTCGGCAAGCATATTGATACTCCTGATGAGATCAAAGATGCTTTGACCCAGCAGCAGAGCTCAAAGGTCTTTCCCGTTGAAGAAGTACCTGTCAACGAGGCACTAGTCGCAGAACTACAGCAAATTAATAAACGATTACTTGCTGTGCGGCCACATATCGCAGCGACGGCTAGTGAGTCAGGTATCGATAAACCAACGTTAGAAATCATTCAACGTACCCACCGTAATATTATCGGAACCATTGATTTATTGCTGAGTGCGGCACCTCGTTTGATAAATACTGATATCGATGACGATAATTATATTTTATTGGTACATTATCAGAATGAGCTGACGCAAGCCATGCATCATATGGCAGCGGTATTGCGTAGTCCAAGTGATGAGGTGTTTCGCCCTATTACTCGCATCGCAGTCTCGGAGTATCCAAGTGTGCAGAGTTTGGCATTTGAGTGGCAGGGATATTTTTGGTTAACTCAAACGTTACAGACGCAATTGCAGCAGATGAGTGATTTGCTACAGACTACCAAGCCACAATGGTATGCGGCATCTGGTCTTGGTTATCAACGTCGTGAGCATCGTAGAATGAAAGAGCAGGGCGGTGAAGGGGATTTGGGTTTATAAAAAAACGCTGACTTTGGATAGTCAGCGTTTTTATTTTCTGGTTTTAACACGCTCTAGTTTTATCTTATGTTCGTAAAAAATGCAGCGATTAACGTCCTGTTTTTAGCTTATCCCAATACTGCTGATATATTTGCAGTGCGTCATCGCCTACATCTTCTTGAAACTCTGCTTTCGCTAGTACTTCCTTAGAAGGATAGATAGTAGGATTGTTTTTCACGTCGTCTGGCATCATTTCACGTGCTGCAATATTTGGTGAGGCGTAACCGATTTCTTCGCTGACGATTTTTGAGTTTTCAGGGCGCAATAGATAGTCAATAAATTTGTGCGCTGCATCTACTTGCTTGGCGTTTTTTGGAATGACAAAGTTGTCCATCCATAAGATTGCCCCTTCGCTAGGGTACTTATAAACCAAGCTGGTGAGACCTTCATCATTGGCGATTACTGCTTCGCCATTCCAGCTCATACCCACTGAGGTTTCACCTTCCATATATGGCATGCGTGTGGCGTCTGAGTTGAATGTCTTAACATTGGGCATTAACGTCGTGAGCTTGTTATAAGCGGCTTCAATTTCATCGGGATTGCTGCTATTACCTGAGTAACCCAGGGTGAATAGCGCCATACCAAACACTTCTCGCACATCATTGGTCAGCATGACTTGCCCTTTATACTTGGGATCCCATAGATCATTCCAACTATTAACTGTCGCAGGATCAACGCTATCTCCATTGATTGCTAGACCTGTGCTGCCCCACATATAAGGAATAGAGTATTTGTTTTCAGGATCTACTTTGGTATTAGTAAATGACGTATCCAAATTTTTAAAATTGCTCAATTTTGATTTATCAATTTCTTGTAATAAGCCTTCATTAGCCATTTTTTCGACATAATAGGTCGATGGCACAGCAAGGTCGTACTGACTTGAGTCATCGAGTAGCTTGAGCTTGGCATACATGGCTTCATTAGAGTCAAACGTAGTGTAATTAACGGTAATGCCAGTCTCTTCTTCAAAACCATCCAGAATTTCTTGAGGCATATATTCTGACCAGTTGTATAGATTAAGCGTTACATCACTTGTAGTGGTACTGCTGTCAGCTGCGGTATTCTCAGAATTGCTGCAGCTGGCAAGCACCAAGCCGATAGCCGCTGCTAATAATGCTTTTGGTACTATATGGCCCGCACGAGTCGCAGGGCCTGATGGTAAATGGGTCAAAACAATTCTCCAAAATAAAAACGATACAAATAAGTGAAAACTACTAGGGCGTGTCCTCAATTCAATCGATAGCCATCTAAATGGGTTAAAAATGGCTAAATCTTGCCAAACGGCGTCAAATAGCTGACTAATATCTCGATATTATCTGCGCTATTTTCCTTGTTTGACTACAATTTATCTCATTTTTATCACCATTTTTAAAATGAGGACACACCCTAAATGCTAGTGAATATAAACAGTTACACCATTATGGCTATTTGTTTCAGTGATTTAAAGGGGATATTGAGACAATCGTTAAGAATGGTGGTTATGATAGACTGATTTTCTGTTAAAAAGACAGCTTTTATATGAGATATCGTCGATCCACTATAAAATAAATACAGCGATACTGGGTGCATTTTGCGTAGCCTCTGTCTGCGCAGGCACAGCAAGCAAGGAAAATGTATACCAGTATTGCATGGTTACATTTGTATCTGTTTTATTTAGGACTGACTATATAGTATGAGTCTTTGTCAGCTTAGGGGCACTAGGTAATCATGCTATGATGAATGCGAAGCTATGATAACTGTGTCATATGATTCTTATCATGGCGCTTATATGATGAATAGGATAGGTGAGTTTAACCATAACACAATAATAAAGGATACAACATCATGACTCAAAGCTACCCAATACCACCAATGCTTCTCAAGGATAAAGTTGCTATTGTCACAGGTGCCAGTCGTGGTCTCGGCGCACAAATAGCCAGACAGATGGCAGCTGCAGGGGCTAGTGTGTGCGTCAATTACCTGAACAGTAAGGAGGCTGCCGAGGCAGTGGTAGAAGATATTAAAGCGACAGGTGGGCAAGCATTTGCTTATCAAGGAGATGTGACTGATACAATCCAGATGCAAGCAATGGCAGCAGCAGTGATCAAATATTTTGGTGGCATTGATATATTGGTCAACAACGCTTTACCTAATTATCAGTTCAATCCAAGTGCTGCGTACACCAGTATCGAAACCGTAAAGTGGTCCCACTTCTCGCAGCAAATGGATGGCATCGTGAAGGGTGCGGTTAACACAGTACAAGCGGTGTTGCCACAGATGAAATTACAGAAAATGGGCAAGATTATCAATATCTCGACCAATCTTGTCTACAACCCAGTGGTCACTTATTACGACTATACCACTGCCAAATCTGCGCTGATTGGGCTGACGCGCAACTTGGCAAGCGAGCTAGGACAGTACGGTATTCGGGTAAACCTGCTGGCAGGTGGCCTATTGAAAACTACAGATGCGAGCAGCTTAACGACTGAGGAGGTGTTCGATTATATCGCTACGACGACACCGTTACGTCAAGCGACCTCAGTGGCCGACTTTGCCAATTCTGTACTACTAATGGCATCTGACTTGAGTGCTGCTATTACTGGACAGTCTATCGCGGTCGATGGCGGTTTGACGATGCCTTGATAGACTTATTTAGTGCTTTTTAGTGAATAGCTGACGGTGTGAGCATCATAAAAATAACGATAGATAGCAGTGGTACTAATTCTTATCACGGTAAGGTTTTATAACCTTGGCGGCTGGGTTTATGTCTAGGTAGCAGATAGGCGCTAAGAGTTTGTATACTGTGCAAGCGGGCTCACTTTTCATTGTGCAGAATAGGACATCATGCTTATTTAGTTCTCACGTATTATTGATTGGCGACAGATTGGATGTATTCCGATTTGTTGCTTTTTTTATGTTTGGCAGTTCATTTTTAGGTACTTATTTTAGGCACCTGTGATTTATAAGTTGCATATAGTTACAAACTTTTTGTTTGGTCATACAAAAACATTTGTCTCTAATTATCAACTATGTTTCAATTTCATTCTTTTATCAATTTCTTATATAGCTTAAGTGCATTCACTGTGCTTAAGTGCTGATTGGAGTAATGGGTTATGCAAGGAAGTA